>CAZOAF010000052.1:0-7503 GCA_964577775.1 uncultured Thermoplasmatales archaeon
TTTAAACTCGACGTATATCATAATGCCGAAAATGAATTGGTTGATATGGCACTTTCAATTAAATTTAAGCAAATTTGGGCATAATTTGGAATCAATTTGGGTAAATCAATATAAAGAATGGCTGCACTTTTTTACATGCGATAGGTGAGAGAGATGATAAAGATGAAGAGAAAATCTGTTTCAGCATACGGGGTGATGAAAGCATGAGCGATTTTGCCATTTCGTATGTTGAATATCGCTGCCCTAACTGCGGGCAGGTTCTGTGGAGCAAAGACCCTGAAGAAATTGAGATATGGAGAGAACTCAATGAGCTTGGTGTTTTCGAGTGTCCAGTATGTCATTCAAAAATGGAGATGGTTGGACAGAAGGTAATACTGGGAGAAATGGTAAAGTAAAAAGTTATTCGATAAATGTATGAAAAAGTTTAAGTTATGAGGTACATTGCATGTCTTTTATGACGCGAAAAATATTGAAAATATTATGTTTGATGGTCGTATTTTCTCTCATTCCCGTTGCAGGTGCAATGCCTGTCAATGAATGGAGCAGGGAAGTGCAGTACCGTAATGTGACCATGCTCGCCCCTGCGGTTGCCGAGACGGGCAACGGCTATGTTGGCGTGCTGACACACATAAATGCAACGATGCAGAACGGAAGCGGAAACGTTTATGTTGTCACCTCCCCGTTAACACAGGTTGACATGCAGGGTTCCGCTCATCTTGCAGTTGATGTTGCCTCCCAATTGGTGGCAAGGGACGGCATAGATGCATCCAGATATGATTTCTCGTTCGTTGTAAACGCGGACTCTCCCGTCGTGGGCGGTCCGTCTGCTGGTGCGGTCATGACGACGGCAGCCATTGCCCTGCTCGAGGGATGGAACATAAGCGATGATGTAATCATGACAGGCATGATAAACCCTGACGGAAGCATAGGTCCTGTTGGTGGCATACTGGAGAAGGGGGAGGCGGCGGCGCAGGCAGGAGCAAAATTCTTCCTCATACCGAAAGGCCAGGGAATAGTTTACCAGACGATGACGGAAACGAAGAAAATCGGTGGATTCACCCAGATTGTGCAGAAAAGGGTGCCTGTCAACGTTTCGGATTATCTGGGCAGCAAATACGGCATAACAGTTGTTGAAGCAGAGGACATAAACGATGCCCTGTATTACTTCACGGGTCATACATTCCCCGAGGAAAAATCCTCGCAGCCAATAACAACCGAGGACTACGAGTCAATCATGGGGCCGCTGAGCATGCAGCTCATAGATGAGGCTAATGACTCGTACCTGAGGGCGGAGGCGACTTTCCGGAATGCCTCCCTGCCCACCGGCTTCTGGTATGACAATCCGAAGGCGAAGGTGGAGGGTAGTTTGAGTAATGCGCTGGATGCACTGAAGAATTCACGGCTGGCTTACAGCAATTACTATTACTATTTCAGCATAAGCAAATCATTCCAGTCGTTGATAAATTCGAGATTTGTAACGTATATCTGCAATTACTACCATGAGGGTGATGATTACTACGACACCGTCTACCAGAATGTTTCGGAAATGGTGGACAATGCCCTCGGGGAAGCAGGAGATGCGGAGATAAACGGCATGATAACGCTTCAATGTGTGGGCACTGCACAGATGAGGGCGCTGGATGCCCGGCAATCATTGAATTCATCCATCCAGTACTGGAATTCTTTTCTGAAGTGGCATGACACGGACAGTCTGTTTTCGTCATTCTACCAGATGGCATATGCAGCCGAAAGAAGCGGAACCGTGGACTGGTGGTTATCCCTGTCAAACCAGTTTAACGAGACGGGAAGCGTCAATCAGTCATGGATCAAGGAGGCAGCAAGCAAGTATTACGATTATGCCTCCCAGATAAATGCATATGCAAGCATATTGATAAGTGAGTCAGGTGCTTCAGAGACTTTCATAAATGCCGCCCAGAACCTGCTTTCGAAGGCAGGGGATGAGATGGACAGATATCCTGCTGCCAGTCTCTTCAACTCGCTTGAATCGACTGCGAATGCGAACATTGCAATAGAGGCCATAGACGGCGTTGATGCGGAAAAAGTGGGGAGGGCGAGCGAGATGGCGAGCTATTCTATACAGGAAACAAGAGATGAGGGCACAGAGCCTGTGCTTGCAGTAAGTTACTACGAATTCGGCAGGAGCATGGAAAACCAGTCGTCTGGAGATGCAATGACATATTACAAGTATTCATATATGATATCCAATCTCTTGCGCCTTGGTGTCGGTTACGGTGGCACCCCCTCCAGCAGCTATGTGGGCCTGCCGACTTCGGGAAGTACCGGGAATGGCGGTGTGAATATAATCACGGCAGTAGGGCTTTTTGCGGTGGGCGCGGTGCTTGGCGGTGCCACAACGATGGTTTACGGAAGCAGAAAGAGGAAAGAAGAGGAAATATATGGCGGGGAGAACGCCAGTACGGGCAACTCAACCGATGAGACAGAAATGCCTTTCGAATGCCCTGTATGCGGCAAGACGTTCTCATCCGAGCGCGGCCTCAATACGCATATGGGAAAGGTTCACAAGTGATGGCCTTTCCCGTCAGGATGTCCGGGTAACGTTCATTCATCTGTCTGTTTCTCCTTCCATGTTAGAAAACGGCGATTTCTGAGCATTCTCATGAAGTAAAAGGAGCGGGGCTCCATACCTTCTTTTTCGAATCTTTTTCCCATCTCCTTTTTCATCTCATCGAGAATATCTCCGACAGTTGTCTCCCCGTCGCACCTTCTCCATATGAACGAGCCGAGTTCATCCAGATTAACGATTATGTAATTCGGCTTTTTCATAACATCGCACAGCCACTTTCCCAGTTTTCCCTCGAACTTCCTGGCCTTTATTCTGGCAAGTCCGTCTTCCTCGTACCATTCGGAAGTGCGCATGGGCATGACGTCCCTGTCTATCTCCAGATGGAAACCTTTGTTTTTACTGCTTTTCACTCTCAGCCTCTGCCTGGGATTTGTTGAACTGCCTCAGTACGATGTATCCTAACAGAAATGCTATGTATCCCCATACGAGCATACCCGGCCATGAGGGGGCGTCCTCAAGCAATTTGAGATTTATATGTCCTATTATCAGGAATGCGGATATAACGCCCATTATTGCCTCTCCCGCAATAAGACCTGCAGTGAACAGCAGCCCCGTCCGGTGAGCCATCTCCTTTGGCGAAACACCATGTGATTTAATCGCCATCTCCCAGTCGTTCAACTCCTCATCATCTCCGTTCCCATTTGAGCGTTTGTCTATCATTTTGTCCACCAGCGCCCTGACTATGCCGCCCACAAAAATAGGTATGCTAAGTGAAAGTGGCAGGTAGGTTCCTATTGCCACCGGCAGGACGGGTATGTCCATCAATATGAGAACAAGTGCCAGAAAAGCACCTGCAATGACATAGGGCCATACCATGTCGCCGCCTATGACTCCTTTCACTATGCCGCCCATTAAAAATGCCTGTGGAGCAGGCAGATTCTTTGTTCCTATTCCGTATGCGCTGTCAAGTGCCTTTACAACAATGCCAAGCACGGGAGCTGCCGCGAGTACGCCAAATATTTCTGCAAGCTGCTGCCTGTAAGGCGTGGAGCCCACCATTTCACCGGCAGCAAGGGACTGAAGCACATCTCCAGATATTGCACCTGCACAGCATACGACAGCTGCCATGAGAATGACGATGGTCATGCCTGCAATTCCCGAAACTCCGAATGCCAGCATTATCATGCTTACGAACAGAAGCACAGCCACAGTCACACCAGATATGGGATTGTTGGATGAGCCCAGCAAACCTGCCATGTAGCCTGCTATGGCACTTGCTATGAATGCAGTCAGTACAAGCAGGACAGACATGAATGCCGATACGGCGTACATCTCGGAAACCCACGCATATATTATGAACGTGGGTATCACCAGGAATCCTATTGCGAGGAATACCTTCTTGAACTCAAGGTCTGTATCCGTTCTCTTCTTTGTCTCCGCCTCCCCGCTCCTCAATCCTATAATTGCCTCTTTTATTCCGCCTATGAGATTGTTTCTGAGTTTCCATATGGTGTAAAGTCCGCCGACAACCATTGCGCCCACTCCTATATAACGCACGTAGTCGCCCCATATCGTGTAGAAACCCGCCAGGGTATTCGGTGCATCTGCAGGCATGCCCGTCGACATTATGATGAGTGGTGTAAGTATGACCCATCCGAGTATGCCGCCGGCAAAAACGAACGAAGCTATCCGGGGTCCCACAATATATCCCACACCAAGAAGTGCAGGCGAGGCGGCGCTACCGCCGTAGAAATAGCCTTCGGTGGAGCGACCTGCAACGTAGTACTTGCCAACCGCCACGACCTTCTCGACGCTGCCCCTGAAAATATTGAGGGAAACCTGCGAGAACTTCACTACGGCTGCGAGAACCGCCCCTACAACCATCCATATACTCCCCTCGCTTCCCTCCCCGCCGCCAGCCGCCGTGGTGATGACGGCAGCGACCGCGATTCCTTCAGGGAAAGGCAGGTCTGTCTTGACTATGAGCGCCCTTCTGAGGGGGACCATCCACAGAACACCGAGAATTCCACCTATCAGCGCGATAAGAGTGGTCTCCATGTAATGTATGCTGTCCCATGCGCCTATCACGACAAGCGCGGGGATGGTGAATATCACTCCTGCTGCCAGTGCCTCACCAGCTGCAGCCCCCTGCATTCCTATCACGGTCTCCAGTATGTTTCCCTTCATGGGTTTCAGCAACGCGAGAGCCATTATCGCTCCGGGTATGGCTGCCGAAACGGTCATGCCCGCATAAAGGCCCAGGTATGCATTTGCCGAGCCCATTATGATCGCGAGAATCATACCCACAAGAACGGCTTTCAGGGTTAATTCAGGCAATTCTTTTTCTGCGGGGATGTACGAATTAAAATTTTCACGTGACATGTGTATCTTCCCCTTAATCTCTTTTTATTTTATAAATCCATCGTTTAATATCATTCGGAAAGCTTCTTCTCGTATTCCTGCGGGGAAAGAAGTTTTTCCAGTTCCCCCCCATCGTCCATCTTTATCTCGAAGAGCCAGCCCTCGTCGTACGGGGAGCTGTTCACCAGTTCGGGTTCGTCGCCAAGTTTCTCGTTCACTCCCACCACCTCGCCGCTGACGGGAGCGTATATCTCGGATACGGATTTGACCGACTCGACAGTTGCAATTTCGTCTCCCCTTGAAAATCTGTCACCCACCTTTGGCAATTCGACGTATACCACGTCTGTCAGATGGTCCTGGGCATAGTCGGTGATTCCGACCCTTGCGACACCGTTCTTGTTCAGAATCCACTCGTGAGTTTCCGCATAAAGCAAATCATCTCTGATTTCCGTCATAATCCTGCAATGGAATTCCCCATATTAATTTTTGGTTATCATTCGACCAGACGGTATTTCTCCTTTGCCTCGAGCATACTTTTTATATCCAGAATCTCATTCGACAGTTTACGGGCGAAAAAGGGTCTTTTCTTTGAGATGCCATATTCGGTTATGAAATAACTCCTGTGCCTGATGCCGGTAAAATCAAAATAGAAATTTTTTATCTTCACCCCTTCGGGCGCATTTTTCCATACTTCCTTTCCATCCTCTTCCTTTATGAAAACAAACGGAAATGCCTTGTACGACGAGGCAGCAATGTAAATTTCCTTACCTTTACCATTTGCATATGTTAGCAAAGGGCATGTTCCTGCTTTATTCACAATCCCCTTTTCCAGAATGGCATCTGCCCCTATCAGAACCATGTCTGCTTCATCGACCATGGAAGCAAGGGCAGCGTCGGTAGTGAGCAAAACCTCAACACCTCTCTCACTAAGTTCTGAGGCAAGCTTCCTCCCCTCGTATTTCGGGCGGGACTCGCTACATATCACCGTTATGTCCCTGTCCACGCATGCTCCCAGTATTTTCATGACCGTCGAACTTCTGCTGTATGTGAGAATCGTGCTGTTATTTTCTATTATCCCTGCCCCGTTCTCCACCACCGTTTCATTTGCCTTCCTAATGTCGTCGAATTCCTCCCCCGTACCCTCACCGCACGAAAAAGCAAGGTTTGCGATATTCCACATGGATGCCATGGAAGGGTATGCGGACAATACGGAAAGGCATCTTTCAAAAACATCATCTTCGCCGCCTTGCACCAGATAGTCGATTATTTTATCCTCCAGTTCCGCCGCCCCAGAAACTCTATCCTGTTTCATTATCATATCCAGCATATTTCTATACATAAATGTTTTGCAGGAGATGGTAAAATATATAATGTCTTTACGGATAAAAGCCCATGCTCAAGTACAGTACCATCTCCGTGCCGAAGACACTTCACGAGGAGATACGGAGAACGGTGGTCGAGGACCCGAGGGTGGGATATTCAAGCGTTGCGGAATTCTCCAAGGAGGCAATACGACTCCGACTGGACGAACTTCGCATGGAACTCAAGACCATGGAGAGAAGCAACGACGACCTTGACAAACTGATAAGGAAAATAAGGAAGGCGATTAAAAAAAGGTGAGCACTCCACATTTGGGGGCAAATCTGTTATTTTAATTCACGGGAGGGCATTCTCTTTTCGTTGCATCTGGAGTGCTGAACCCTCGAAAGTGAATCGCGAGGCCGATCCCTCGTTTCCCCTTCGTTCCTCCTATTTTTTCTGTTCCCTGTGACCGAATATCTCGGGATTCAAGCAGTATTCGGGCATTTTCCCTTCAAGCCCGTCCATCAAATTCTCGGCTGCCATTACCGCCATCCTGGTTCTCGTCTCTATGGATGCGGAGCCGGCATGGGGCGCAAGAACAACGTTGTCCAGTTCGGCAAGCCCCGGGGTCAGATACGGTTCGTTTTCGAATACATCCAGTGCAGCACCTGCTATTTTTTTGTTTTTCAAAGCTTTCACAAGCGCTTTTTCATCAATGCATTTTCCCCTTGCAGTATTTATGAGGTATGCGGTATTTTTCATCATTTCAAGTTCCTTTTCCCCTATGAGATGATATGTCTCCTCTGTAAGCGGTACGTGCAACGTGATGTAATCCGATTCTTTCAACAACTCCTCGAAACCAGCAAATTTTGCATTGCATTCTCTCTCAAACTCGGTTTTCCTTGCCCTGCCGTGATAGAGTATTTTCATATCGAATCCCTTCGCCCGCCGCCCCACCGCCTGCCCTATCCGCCCTGCACCTATGATGCCAAGAGTTTTTCCATAAATGTCATTTCCGAGCAGAACCATGGGCCCCCACCCCTTGAACTTTCCATCCCTAACCATTCTGTCCCCCTCCACGGTTCTTCTTGCAATGGACATCAACAGTGCCCATGCCAGATCCGCTGTCGTTTCTGTAAGAACCCCGGGAGTGTTGGAAACAGGTATATTTCTTCTTGTCGCTTCCTTCAGATCGATGTTGTCATAGCCCACTGCATATGTCGAGATGGCTCTCAGATTCGGGGCTGCATCCAGCACCTCTTTATCTATGGGGTCTGTGAGAAGGCATAGCAACC
>CAZOAF010000053.1:0-7485 GCA_964577775.1 uncultured Thermoplasmatales archaeon
CCACAATTTGTCTGTTGTGTTGCAGCATTCCCGGCAATTGACACCATAGGTGTGCCCAAGAGAATGCCGATAACACAGATAGCCGTTATACTTTTTCCTACCATCCTTTTTCTGCCATCGTTTAACTTCTGCATTAAAAAATAATAAACAGAAGTTTATTTATAAATCTGTCTATTTATCGGACGTTTCATTTAAATGACGGAAAAATCAGGACAGGGATTAAATACATCCATTTCATTTTTGCACGATGAAAGTTCTTGTTACGGGCGGGAGCGGATTCATCGGGCGGTATCTCGTTCGGGAGCTGCTCGGTCACGGATACGAGGTGAGGGTGCTGACGAGAAATCCCTCTGCCGTAATCGAGGGTGCTGAGGTTTCCCATGGCGATATAACGGATGTAAATACCATACTTCCCGCCCTTGAGGGCATTGATGCCGTATTCCACAATGCCGCATATGCCACCGACTGGGGAAAAAAGGACGAGATATACAAAGCAAATGTTGAGGGAACGAAAAACGTTGCCGGAGCATGCATGACCGCGGGCGTGGACAGGATGGTTTTCACAAGTTCCGCGGGGATATACGGATTTCCGAATTCGGACAGGGAGATAACGGAGGAAAGCCCCATGAAGCCACTCAACACATACCACAAATCAAAACTCGACGCCGAAACCGCTCTCGAAAAATTTGACGGCTTGGGGGTATCTGCAGTTCGCCCCCCTCTCGTTCTGGGTGCAGGTGCGAAGGCAGCCGAGATAATACTCTCCAGGATAGAGCAGAAAAACATGACATACATAGGAAGCGGCAGCAACAAAATATCCATTGCCCATCCTGCGGACGTGGGCAGATGCCTGCGGCTGGCGCTCGAGGCGAAGCGGGACGGCGCATACAATGTCGTGAGTTTCGTATGTACAATCCGTGAGTTATTTGAGGAAATCGCCGCCAGCATGGGGGCGGAGCCGCCGCGGAAGCACGTGCCCTACCCGGTTGCGTACATCGCCGCATTTTTTTCCGAGATGTTCTCGAAAAGCGAGCCATCACTCACCAGATTCAGGGTGAAATCGCTCGGTACGACCCGGAGCATAAGCTGCGAAAAGGCGGTTAAGGAACTCGGGTACAAACCGGAATTCGATATGCCCGCTACCGTGGAGGATATGGTCTCGTGGTATGGGAACAGAAAATAATCCGTGCAGTTTCATTCCGCGTATATGGCGGGTCTCAGCGGTTCCGCCTTTGATTTCTTGTTGCCCGGGTCAGGGCACTCCTCGTCCGCGGAAAAGATCTCCACCTTCGCGCCTATTTCCTTTTCCATGAAATCCACGGCTCCTTTCAGGTACGATGCCTCGTCGATTCTGCTGAATTTCAGCCCGCGTGTCACATCCCTGATTACTTTCTGGGCGAACTTCGGAACATTCTTTGCATGTTTTCTCATGTCCTTCTCTCCCATGACCTCCTTCATGAGCGCTTCCATGCTTGGATTGCCGCTTTCCGCAAGTTCGGTTGCCTTCTCGGCAACCCTCCACTTCCACGACGGGCACGTATAGACGAATACTTTCGAGGGCTTCATTCCGGTGACGGAGATTATCTCCCCTATATCCTCCACCGTCTTCATCAGAAGTTTCTCCCCCTCTATGACCTCCGTGTCCGCCGCCCCCGCCTCCGGGAACGGCATTTCCGAGACAAATCCCCCGCCGCCCATGTTTTCCCACATCTCCTCGGCAATGTGGGGCGTGAAGGGGCACATCATTTTGACCCATTTCTCCATCAGCCTTCCGGCGGTCGAACCGTTGCCCCCTCTCTTTATGTACCACTGGAATGCATTGTAGATGTCGAAGAATATGATGTTTGCCGCCTTTCTCAACTCGTAGTTTTCCATGGCTTCCCTCGCATCCCTTACATTTTCGTTGAAAGTTGCCTCCAGCCATCTGTCTATTTCCCCCGCCTCCCCGCCGAACCCGGAAATCTGCTCGTGCAAGTTCCATATTCTCAAAAGCCTGCCCCTGTAGTTCTCAACCGCCTTTCCGTCCCACTCTATATCGACGAATGGCGAACCTATGTGGGCGTAGTAAAGGCGCATGGTGTCAACGCCGTATCGCGTCGCCGCATCGGGTATGGGGACGGCACCTCCCTTTGATTTCGATATCTTCTCCCCGCTTTTCTGGGTTATCCACCAGTTCACGAATATCCCCCTCGGTCTGTGGCGTTCCTCCATTATTGCAACATGGTTCATTATGAAAACGGGGAAATGGACGGTCTTGTGCTCCTTTCCGCCCAGATTTATGTCCACGGGATACCAGTAAAGGAAATCATCACGTATCTGCTCCCATATCTTGTTGTCCGCTTTCCCCCTGCCGAGGAATATGTAATCGAAGAATTCGTTGCCCATATCGTCCGGGGAAATTGTCCCGTCGTTCACGTATTTTGACACGACGTAGTAGGCGGGGTAAAGAGTCGAGTCGGAAATCGGTTCGATTATCCATCCCTTCTTGAAGGGGAATTCCGTTCCGAGCCATGCTCCCTGCCGTATGCACGCCCTGTCCCCGAACCAGTCGAGCACTTTCGGTAACTCCTGCTTGTATTCCTCGGGGTATATGCTCATGGTGGCTGCATGCTCCTTGCTTTTTTCCGTGAGTTCCTCGTCGCTGTAGCGGATGAACCACTGGTCGGGCACAATCTTTATCACGACGTCCCTGCCGCACCTGCACACGACACGCTTGGAGAACTCGCGCATGACGGTTGCCATGCCTTCCTCCGTGAGTTTGTTCTTTACCGAATCCTTTATCTCGGAAATTTTTATGCCCGCGTATTCCCCGCAGTTTTCGTTCAACCGTCCCTTGTGAAACTCGTCCCTGTAAACCCTCTGGGTTGCCTCCTCCAGCGCCTCCTTCTCCTCCTGATTCTTTATTCCCATCTCCTCGACCACTTCCTTCGCCGGAATTCTGTAGCCGCCGACAGAGATGATGACCATCGGTTCTATCTCGGAGCGCAGGTCTCTCAGTGCTATGTAATCGTACGGGGCATGGGCGGGGACGGACATGACAACGCCCGTTGCAACATCCGGGTCTGCAAACGTTGCCGGAAGAATTGGAACCTCCCTCTCCACGAGAGGAACGGAGCATTTTTTCCCGATGAGTTCCTTTCCCTTGATGGTGCCGGTAACCTCGACCTCCGCATCTGTCTGATTCGCTATCTTCTCGCTTCCCTGCTTCGAAAGAATCCATTTCTCGTCGCCCACACGGGCAATGACGTACTCCACGTCCGGGTTCACCCACATGTTCGTCACGCCGAATATTGTTTCGGGGCGGAGGGTGGCGGCGGGCAGAATCATATCCCCCATCCTGAATTTTATGACGGTGAATTCGAGAATCTCGGCATCCCCTCCCTCGGATATGTCCGTCTCGGATTTGTCCACAGCCACGGGCCCGCAGTTGGGACAGAAAGGGGCAAAATGGGGCTTCCTGACGAGCAAGCCCTTCTCCTTCAACTTGTGAAACTGCCATTCTATGAATTTCCTGTAGCCCGGCGATACGGTATCCATCAAACGCGAGTAGTCGATGAAAAATCCGAATTTCTTCCAGTAGTCCTCCACGTACACCTCGCTGAAGTATTTCACGACCTCCGCCGGGTCGGAAAGGCGGGCAATAACATCCTCGGGGCATCCGTTGTCCCTGAGATACTTGATCATTGCAGCGTCATTTCTTGCCACCTTCTTTGCCAAACTCACGGCGGGCAGCCCCGATGCATGAAAGCCCGCGGGGAAGCAGACGCTGTGTCCCGTCATCCTCTTGTAGCGTGCTACGATGTCGGCGTAGGCAAATCCCCTCATATGGCCCACATGAAGATAACCGGAAATGCCGGGGTACGCAAAATGGATGAAGAATTTCTTATTTCCTTCCGCTTTCCCCTCGTAAAGTTTTTCGGAAAACCATCTTTCCTGCCACTTGCTCTCTATGGCTGTGAAATCGACCATCAGAGGCAATAATGCCGTTATTTATATAAGGATTGTGAAATGGGACAGAATTGAGGATATCGTGAATTTCACAGAACTTCGTCCATCTCCAGGCGGTTCTCCCCCCGGGGATAGATTATCGGAAGGTTCATTTCCTTTGCCCTCTTCTGCAGTTCCCTGTCGTTGGTAACTATGGCGCTCTCCATCTTGAGTGCGGTCTCCAGCACGCCGTCGTCTCCCTTGTTCTCCGTTTCCATGATGCGGAAACCTCTCTTGTTTATGATGCTCAGCCCCAGCTTTGCCGCCCTCCCCGTTCCGCCGTCCTCGTTTGCCAGTTTCTCCATCTCCTCTATCACCGAACTCGGGACAATGATCCTGCATATGCCCAGAAGGCGGGTTATCTCCTTCTCTATGTTTATGCCCGATTGGTAGGGTATCATCAATGCGTTTGTGTCAAGAACCACTGCCCTCATTTTATCTCACCGTATCCGATAAGTCTCCATCTTCCCCCTATTCTCTTCGATATCGCGACCTTCTGTCCCTCCTCGGCGCATACCGGGAGTTTCAGGGGCGCATGTACGACACTGTCCTTTACCGACGAAACCACTCCCACGGTTGTGGCCGTTCCGACCGTCAGCATGAGAGCCTCGTTCGTCTTTATTGCCTCCGCCTCCCTTTCAATCTCCGATGCCCTCTCTATCGTGTGCACGTCCAGTTCCAGTTCATTCCATACGGGCGGCAGCAGCCCCTCACGCCCCACGATTCTTCCCGCAAGCGAATCCGCCTTCGTGATTGCAGGGTCTATCTCCGTTCCTATCCCGAGCAGACCACCGGGTCCCGCCTTCTTCACCGTCTGCCCGCCGGTCACAATCGACGAAATCGTGGTGAATATGGGCTCGTATCGCTCCTTTCCGGATTCCTCGACCCTCCTTCCGGGCCGTATCTCTATCTCGTCGCCGACGTAGAGCATGCCCTGCTTCAGCGAACCTCCTATGACGCCGCCGCGTATATCGTCCGGCAGTGCCCCGGGCTTGTTAACATCGAAACTCCGGGCGGTGTACATGATGGGATTCTTGTTGGTGTCCCTCCGGGGTGTGGGTACGTACTCCTCTATTGCCTGTATGAGCGTGTCGAGATTCGTCTCGTGGTGGGCGGATACGGGAATTATGGGTGCCCCCTCCGCGCAAGTTCCGTCGACGAAGTCAACTATCTGGTTGTAATTCTCCACTGCCTCCTCCCTGTTCACCAGGTCTATCTTGTTCTGAACGATTACAATATTCTTTATGTCCGTGGTGTCGAGAGCCATGAGATGCTCCTCCGTCTGGGGCTGCGGGCATTTTTCGTTCGCCGCTATCAGAAGAAGTGCCCCGTCCATTATTGCCGCTCCAGATATGACAACAGCCATGAGTGTTTCGTGCCCCGGCGCATCCACGAACGATATCTTCCTCAGCACCTCGCCCTTCTCCCCGCAGTGGGGGCATACCGGTTTTGTGGAGTAGCAAAGCGGTTCGGGGCATTTGGGACATCTGTAAAATGTTGTGTCTGCATACCCGAGTTTTATCGATATTCCTCGTTTTAACTCCTCGGAATGTTCGTCCGTCCACTTTCCGGACAGCGCTTGTGTCAGGGTGGTTTTGCCGTGGTCGACATGACCAACCATCCCTATGTTCACTTCAGGCTGCTGGTTCATTTTTCTCTTCTTTACCCTCTGTTGCCTTCAATAAATCCTTTATGGGTTTCACTCCCTTCTTTATGACCTTCATGTTCACCTGCAGGGTGTTGAGGCCTATTGTGTTGCCGCAGACCGTTTTTCTCCGCCTGACGCCCTTGTCCTTGGGTCTGAAGCCCGTGCTTTTCGTGATGAGTATTCTTCTCCTGGATATCCCGGGGATATCCTTCCTCATTATGAAACCGTCCTTGTCGCTCCCGCCCGTTATTTTCAGCTTGTAACCGGGGAGAGACACGAATATACCATCGACCTCGTCCCCTATCTTCTTGCCCACCAGCGAATTTGCATGGTGCCCTTTAACCTCTACCTGGTGGCTTTCGCTTCCATCACTTACAACCACTTTGAACTCTGGCATATTATCACTCTGCAATACATTCTCCTTTTAATATTTTTGGTGGTTTTCGGGAGGTCTCTTTCAGGCAAAATAAATATATACCAAAAACGATTTAGTAGCCATATTCAATACAGGTGAGATAATATGAGGTCAATAAAACAGAAAAGATTTTTCGGTGTGATGGCAGTCTTGGCATCCCTTGCGGTCGTATCCTCTGCATTCTCTGTGGTGGAGGGCATCGGTCCCCATGCGGATTTCTACTGGGAGCCTGCCGAGCCGACCGACATGCAGGTTGTGAACTTTCATGACAATTCTTCCGGAGGGGCGATAGTGTGGGTATGGGATTTCGGCGACGGCAATTCCTCGTGCGACCGCAATCCATCGCACATGTACGCAGACAACGGCGTTTACACCGTGCGGCTGACCGTGTGGGACAGCAGCGACGTGATGGACACCGTAACGAAGACAATCAATGTCTCGAACGTTCCTCCAGTTGCGGATGCGGGAGGCGACAGAATACTCCGAAACATGACGGTCAACTTCAACGCATCCTCCTCCTATGATGCCGACGGGCACATTGCTTCATATTCCTGGGCATTCGGGGACGGTGCCACCGCATCGGGTGTTACCACAAAGCACAAGTACGGCAGCGACGGGACTTACAATGTAACGCTCAATATCACGGACAACGACGGGGCATACGACACGGACGCCGTTCAGATTACGGTGGATACCGCAGACCCTCTTACAAATGCAACCTTTGAGGGAAACGAGGGCACCGGTGGATGGTACATGGGCAACGTTACCGTGGCACTCAACGCATCGGATAATCTGTCCGGCGTGAATTCCACCCACTACCGCATGAACAACGGCAGCTGGAACGTTTACAACGGCTCGTTCATCGTGAGTACCGAAGGGGCAAATGTGATGGAGTACTACTCCGTGGACAATGCGGGAAACATCGAGGCAACCCGATCCGCCGACATAAAAATCGATATTACCCCGCCCGAAACAAACTATTCGCTGAACGGCACCCTGGGCAAAAACGGCTGGTACGTGAGCGACGTGAACATCACGTTCAACGCTTCCGATTCCCTTTCCGGCACAAATTACACGAAATACAAGATAGACGACGGCGACTGGGAAACATACGGCGGCGGGATTGAGATAGGAAGCAGCGGAAGCCACAAGATATACTTCTACTCGGTTGACAACGCGGGCAACGTTGAGGCTGAGGCAAACTTCACGTTCAAGATAGATAAAGATGCCCCCTCTGCTTCCATAACCGTTCCTAGGGACGGGTATATCTACATTTTCGGAAGGGAGATAATGCCCACCATACTCGGAAAAACAAAGGTGATAGGAAAACTCACCGCCACCGCCACCGCCACCGACACGCTTTCCGGCATACAGTCGGTCTATTTCAAGATAGACGGCGATCTCCTGTGGATGGATTTCAATGCCCCTTATGGTG
>CAZOAF010000054.1:0-7373 GCA_964577775.1 uncultured Thermoplasmatales archaeon
AAAGCCTGCAAGCAAGCCACAGTAAATCTTTTATAATGATATTTAATTACAGAACCGGTGATAAATACGGACAAAGAAGATAAAAAATATACAACTGTCTCGATACCCACGCCTCTCGTGGAGAAAATAAAGGAGCGCATAGAGGGAACCGGATTCACGTCGGTATCCGGATATGTGACATACGTCCTGCGCGAGGTCATGGCAAATATGGATGAAGACGAGGAAGAGGCGTTCAGCAAGGAAGACGAAGAGAAGGTAAAGGAACGTTTGCGTGCCCTCGGGTATCTGGACTGATAACATGCAGAAACCACACGGCGGAAAACTTGTCAAAAGGATATCCGGGAACAGGGATGTCGGCGGAATGGACATAATACGGGTGAGCAATGATGTTGCAAAGGATGTGGAAAACATTGCCCACGGTGTTTTCTCCCCACTGGAGGGATTTCTGTGCAGAAACGACTTCGAGAGCGTGCTTTCCCACAAGCGCCTTGCATCAGATGTTCCCTGGACGATACCGATAGTTCTTGACGAGGAGGAGAAAAAACACGGAGAGGGAGACGAGGTGCTGCTCGAAAGCGAGAACGGTATGCAGGCGATACTGGAGATAGAGGATGTCTACAATTACGACAAAAAGGAGGCTGCACGGAATATATTCGGGACGGACGAGGAGGAGCATCCGGGGGTTAAGAAGCTCTACGGCATGGGCGACTTCCTGCTTGGAGGGAAAATAACGCTGGTCAGGGGGAGTGAAAGCCCGTTCGAGAAATACCTGCTGTACCCGGAGGAGACAAGGGTTCTGTTCAGGGAGAAGGGATGGAAGGACATAGTTGCCTTCCAGACAAGAAATCCTCCGCACATAGGTCATGAATACGTGCAGAAAACAGCCCTCACGTTTGTCGACGGCATATTCATAAACCCGCTCATGGGAAAGAAGAAGAAGGGGGACTTCAAGGATGATGTCATACTCGATTCGTACAAGGCATTGCTGGAGCATTACTACCTGAAAAACAGGGCTGTTCTCGCGGTGCTTCAGACGGAGATGCGATATGCAGGACCGAGAGAGGCCGTGTTCCATGCAATAATGAGGAAGAATTTCGGCTGCACTCACTTCATCGTGGGAAGGGACCATGCGGGCGTGGGAAACTACTACGGACCGTACGATGCACATGAGATATTCGACGAGTTCCCGGACCTGGGCATAACACCGCTGTTCTTCCGCTCGTTCTTCTACTGCAAGAAGTGCGGGAGCGTGGTGAACGACAAGATATGCCCTCACGGAGAGGAGCACCACATCAACTTCAGCGGCACGAACATAAGAAAACTGCTCAAGGAGGGAAAGAGACCCCCGGAATCGATGATGAGGGCTGAGGTCTCGGAGATAATACTCGAGAGCGGGGACCCGTTTGTGTGAAGATAAAATGAAGTTGATTATCCACCACTGGGACACGGACGGCATATGCTCCGCAGCCATGATTTACGACAGCGATACGGAGAACATGACACCCACGATAGGCAACTACTTCCTGGAGGCGGCGGAACTGGAACGCATAGCGGACGGAAACTTCGACGAGATATATGTCGTGGACATGGCGCTGAACGAAGACAGCATGAAGGCCCTTGCGGACATCGCCCCTGTCAAGGTTTTCGACCATCACGTGACGAAAAAGGTCGAGGGGATAGAATACACCAATCCCATCATCGAGGGCGGGGACGAGGAGGATTTCCCGTCCGCATCATGGGTCGTGGGAAACGCCACCGGCAAGGAGGACAGCATTCTGGCGTTTCTCGGCGCGGTGGGCGACTGGGAGGAGCGGCTGAAGAACACCAGATTCTACGGCAAACTCCAGAATTTCATGGACGAAACATCCACGACATTCGAGGAGATGCACGAGATGATAAAACTCATAGATTCCAGCTACAAGATAGGGGACAAGGAGGAGGTGGAGGCGGCGGTGGGCATGCTCTCCGCAGCAGACGACGTGAAGGATTACGTGATGGGCAACGAGAAATGGAGAAGGAACAAAGAAACGATAGATTCGGAAATAGACAGAGCGCTCAATGCCAGGGGGGTCACGGAAAACGGAATAACGATAAAGGAGATGGACAGCAAATACAATATAATCTCGGCGGTGGCAAGGAAGATGTGGAAGAGGGACAGAAAAAGGTACGTGGTAGTTACGAACTGCGGCTACTTCCCCGACGACTGCCAGGTTTACGTGAGGGGCGATGACTGCCTCAAACTTATAGAGGTGGCTGTTGGAAGGGGATATGTCGCGGGCGGAAAGAAAAATGTCATGGGGGCTATCGTCCCAAAGAACGAGAAGGATGAATTCGTGAAAGAGATAGTGGATATGATAGGAGGGATGAGATGAATTACATAGTTTCGGGAATAGAGCGCTCGGGCACGTCCATGATGATGCAGATTCTCCACATGGGCGGGGCGAAGGTCGCATTCGACAAATCCAGGGCTCCCGACCAGCACAACCCGAAGGGCTACTACGAGCTTGAAGGGGGCAAGATAATAAACCGGCTGATGGACGGCTCGTTTCCCTTCGAGAAATACGAGGGCATGTTCGTGAAAATAACGGCATACGGTCTGAAATTTTTGCCAGAGGGGCAATATCGGATAATATACATGATGAGGGACCTGGACGAGGTCATGGACTCCATGGAGAAGATGTCTGGACCCATTGACCGAGAAAACGAAAAGCCGGTATTCGAGAAACTGAACTCCATCTCGATAAAACTGATGGAGGAGAGAGACGACATAGACTACATCATCATGAACTACAGGGATGTGATAAAGAACCCTGTGGAGGAGATAGAGAAATTGAACGGATTTCTGGGCGGCATGCTCAACGTGGAGTCTGCGGTCGGAGCTGTGGACCCCAATCTGTACAGGAACATAAAAAAACAAGGAGTGAAAAAATGAAACAAAAAGGAGTGACGGTATGGTTTACGGGATTGCCGTGCTGCGGCAAGACAACCATTGCCAGAAAGGTAAATGAAAAACTTGAAAGCGAGGGCATAGACGTGGAACTGCTCGACGGAGATACGGTGAGGGACTACATAAAAAACAGGGACTTCTCCCAGGAGGGAAGGAACAAGCATCTGAGATATATTGCCCTGATGGCAAAACTGCTTTCGGAAAGGGGCACCATTGTGCTGTGCACGTTCGTGAGCCCCTACAGGGAGAACAGGGATTTTGCCCGCTCAATATGCGACAACTTCGCGGAGATATACGTGAAATGCCCCGTTGAGGTGTGCATGGAGAGGGACGTCAAGGGAATGTACAAGAAGGCGCTGAACGGCGAAATCAAGAACTTCACCGGAGTGGACGACCCCTACGAGGAGCCGGAAAATCCGGAACTGGTGCTTGAAACAGATACGGAGGAAGTGGACGAGAGCGTCGAGAAGGTGATGAAGAAACTGGAAGAACTGGGATACGTGAATTTATCGGCCACAGCAGAGTGACCGGACGGTTTAGCGGAGGGTGAAATTGGAGAGAGAATCGAAAACGGACAGAAAGTCGTTCAGCGGGAAGGACGTCTTTTTCATCGTTCTCTCATTCTCCGTCATCGCCCTCTTTCTGGTTCTGCCCCAGCCGTCCGGCCTTTCCCGCGGGGGATGGCTGATGACGGGCATTCTCGTGATGGCGATAATACTGTGGATAACAACACCCATTCCGATTGCCGTCACGGGCCTGCTGATAATGATAATGCAGCCCATTCTGGGGGTGGAGGCGGCGGAGGACGTCTTCCATTCGTTCGGCAACCGTGCCGTGTTTTTCCTCATAGGTGTGTTCATAATAGCAGGGGCGATAGAGAAGCACGGGCTTCACCGAAGGATGGCACTGAAATTTCTGGGCGTCTTCGAGAAAAGCCCCCGCATGTTCACGCTGGGGATAATGATATCGTCAGCCTCTTTGTCGTTCATAATGCCCGCCCACGGCGTGGCTGCCCTGCTCCTGCCGATAGTTGCATCCATACTCATTGCCATGAAGGTCATCCCGGGGCAGAGCAATTTCGGCAGGGTCAGCATGCTTGCGATAGCGTACGGCTGCTCGATAGGCAGTCTCGGCACGCCCATAGGGGGGGCGAGAAACGCACTCACGATAGGGATACTTGCCAACGAGGGCATACGCATATCGTTCTTAGAGTGGATGAAGTACTCCATGCCCGTGGTCGTAATCGCCATACCTGCCGTCTGGCTCATTCTGCAGATTGCATTTCCGATTGAGATACGTGACATTTCCACGGCAAGAAAGGAAATAGAGGAGCAGGTCAGAAGCATGGGCAAGATGGGAAGGCGGGAGATGACCGTATCCGCCATACTTGCGCTGACAATTGTCATGTGGGTTTTCTTCTCCTCTCCGGAATATTTCGGGCTTGCGGTCATAGCGCTTCTGGGCGGGGCGCTTCTTTTCTTCACGGGCAGCATATCGTGGGAGGATGTCGAGAAACGGGTTCCGTGGGGAATCATACTGCTCTACGGCGGCGCCATAACGCTCGGGGTGGGGATGAACGACACCGGCGCGGGCGCCTGGATAGCAAATGCGATGCTGAACGCCGCAGGGAGCAATGTTTACATGGTGATTCTTGCGCTCATCGCGTTCACGATACTGCTGACCAACGTGATGTCCAACGTGGGGGCCGTGGCAATGGTGCTGCCCATAGGACTCGGCGTTGCATCCGGGATTTCCGGCATAAGCCCGCTCCTTGCCTCCATGACGGTGGCGCTCAGCGGCGGGCTAGCATTCATGCTCGTGATATCCACACCGGGGAATGCAATAACATACACCTCGGGATACTTCTCGACAAGGGACCTGCTCAAAGCGGGAACAATCGCCAACATCGCATGCATTGGAG
Source organism: uncultured Thermoplasmatales archaeon (assembly GCA_964577775.1). Lineage (GTDB taxonomy): Archaea > Thermoplasmatota > E2 > UBA202 > DSCA01 > VBQP01. Next base: position 4,869 of record CAZOAF010000054.1, read on the forward strand.
TTGTCATGCTGGTGGCTGCGGTTTACTGGAAGAACGTGCTGGGGCTGTAAAATGACAAATGAAAAAATAGAAATAAGACGGCGTGAATTAGGAAAGCCAATGTTCGAAAACATCCTGCTTCCCGCATCGTCCGAATTCTATCCCGGGAAGGCGCTGGAAAGGGGTGCCTCCCTTGCAAAAATATTCGGGAGCAGGATTACCGTTCTCTACGTCATGGAGGAGAAGGCCCTCGACAACGCCGACCGTGTATCGGATGCATTCCGGAGCTACTACGAGAGAGAGGAAACGAAGAGTGAGGTGAAGAAGGAACACCTTTCAACCGCCGACAAAATCATATTCGACAGTGCAAAGAAGTTCTTCGAGGACAAGAACATATCTTTTGACGGGAAGGTTGCGGAGGGCGAATTCAGCGATGCCATAAGAAACGAACTCGACAGAGACAGGTATGACCTCATACTCACGGGATATGAACGGGGATGCCTTCTCCATTACAGGATAATAGATAACTCCCGCGTCCCCATATGGGTGGAATCCGGCAGCGGCAACAGCACAATCCTTGCGGTCTGCTCCAACCTTGCGCCCAACCAGAAGGTGCCACAGATGAGCATAACGCTTGCCCGCTCGCTGGGATGGAAACTCTACATGCTCTACGTCGTGGACACGCAGGACAGCGTGGAGGTCGACGAGAACGGGAACCGCTCCGGCACGAAATCGGAGAAAGAACTCACGGATGCAGGTGAGGAATTCCTCGGGAGGATGAAGGAACTTGGCATCGACACACGGCTTGTAACAGGCAGCATCGAGAGGGAGACGGTGAAAGCTGCAAGGAAGGTAGGTGCCGGGCTGGTGGTGGTGGGAAGGGAACAGAAGAAGAACGGGGTGCTGGGGCTTCCTGTCAAAAGCATAAAGAAAAAACTTGCGGAGAAATGCGAGTATTCGATTCTTTTCATCAATTGACACTGTTCCATATATATTTAAATCGGGAAGATATTCATAGGCGATGATTGCAAGAAAGTCGGCACTGATAATTGCAATCCAGCTCGCCAACGGCCTACTGGGGTATATAGGGCTGAAATTCATCGCCGTGTATATGCAACCCTGGCAGTACGGCATCGTCGGCTTCGCCTACGGCTTCGTTGCATTGTTTTCCATTTTCGGCAAACTGGGATTTGACCAGGCACACATAAAAAAAGTATCGGAAGGAAAAGATCCGGGAACCTGCATAGCCACCTTTGCAACCGTCAAATTGCTTCTCTCCGGTCTGATGGCAGGCATCGTAATACTCTCGATAATCGTATGGAAGTACGTCATGGGGAGGGGCTTCGAATCCCCCACGCACGAGCAGGCAGTGTATGTCATGCTTTTCTACTTTGCCCTGCTTATTTTAACACAGTCGATGATTTCCACCTTCAATGCAAGGAAAGAAATCGCCAAGGCACAGCTTTCTCTTTTTGCCTATGCATTTGTCAGGGTGATGGCAACTATTCTTGTTGCATTTTACGGGCTGGGCGTACTTGCCCTTGCATATACGTATGTCATCGGGGAGATATTCCATTTCATTCTTGCACTCTGGTTTTTCAGGGGCTACCCCGTGGGCAAACCATCCCTCCCATATCTCAAAGAATACATGGCATTTGCAATGCCGATGGCCATAGCATCTGCCTCTTACATAATCATGACGAACATAGACAAGGTCTTCATACAGCTGTTCTGGAGCGCCACGCAGGTGGGAGAATATTTTGCAATATTCAATCTGTCCCGCTTCATAATTTTATTTGCATCGGCGGTCGGGTTGCTTCTCTTTCCGACCATATCAGAATACCATTCCAATAACAACATAAGCGGTATAAAGAGGCTGACACTCGAATCAGAGAGATATCTGAGCATGATCGTGTTTCCCATCATCGTCACGATGGTCGTGCTGGCCGAACCGATAATAAGAATTTTGTTGAGCAACAGATACTATCCCGCATTGCCGGTATTGCAGATTCTCCCCTTCTTCGTTCTTATCGAGGTTCTGTCCCGCCCCTATACCAGCCAGCTGCAGGGTATGAACATGCCAGAGATAACAAGGAACCGCGTGTTCATAATGATGGTCGTCAACGTTCTGCTAAATCTCGTACTTATACCTCAAGATATTAAAAGCATGGGGATAAAACTGGCAGGCCTGGGGGCAAAAGGCGCAGCCATTGCAACCGTCATCTCATACCTGTTCGGCATAGTATACATCAGAATAGTAGCCTGGAGAAAAACGGGAATAAAAGGGACTCATCGGATTGCCCTTCACGCAATAGCAGCGGCCATCACAGGGTGGATTCTGTGGAACATGGAGAATATTGTATTGATTGCAAGATGGTATGAATTGCTGGGCGTGGCTGCACTCGGCATGGGAATCTATTTTTCCATCCTGTTTCTGCTGAGGGAGTTCAAAAGAGAAGATTTAGCTTTGTTCATGGACACGCTGAACGTGAAGAAGATGCTCGGATACATAAAGGATGAGATGAA
>CAZOAF010000055.1:0-7104 GCA_964577775.1 uncultured Thermoplasmatales archaeon
CCACTGCGGAGATAGTGTAGTTTCCCATGTTTTCCCAGGTATGTGTGAATGCCACCGCCTCGCCCGAAGCATACGGCCCGTACCAGATTGTATCCGAACTGTTATCCCCCCAGTTAATCCGGTAGTAAACGTCATCCCCCTCAGGGTCTGTGGAAACGAAATTGTAACTGTATTCCTCACCCGGGCTTCCGGACGAAGGACCGCTTATATCCGGTGCCTCTGGAGGGTTGTTGATATGCTCTCTGACCCCGAAGAAAACGGAATCGAAACGGACTTCAGCATCTGCATTCTGGTTCCATTCCACTATGCCGCACAGGGAGATTTTCACATAACACGCATCAACCGGAAGTGTTTGTGAAGAATCGTTGCTTGCATCGTAATCGTGCCCCGCATAATGCCAATCGTTATCTTCGTATGGGCAGGGCACCTCCAGGGTGGAAAGGTAGTATTTGTCCTTGTCGTATGCAACTATGCGGAGATAACTGCTGGGGCACCTCTCCTTTTCGCCCCGGAATTTATACCACACGGATGCGGTATAGGTATGATTGCGCGGGTCCACGGGAACCATATCCAGGGTGTACCAGTACGCCGAATCACTGCATCCCCCGACAATGTTGAGCATGCCAACCGACTTTTTCCCTTCATGTGAATAATCCGAATTCCACAGATATTTTCCGGTACCGCACATTGCCTTATGGTCCCATCCTGTCGGTTTATCGCCCCCTTCCTCAAAGGACGGGTTTGGGAGTAAATTTCCAAGCGTTATTCTTTCCTTTTCTGGCGCAATATCGTCGCCATTCCGATATGCAATGCCTGACGGTATTACCAGTGAAAATGCAAGCAACACGCACAATAATCCTTTCGCAACCGTACCTGTAAAATTTCTGTTCATATTTACTCTATCTTTATAATTAATACTTGCTATAAATCATTTTGGGCATGATATTTGCGGCAACCGTTCACTTCAGCAGCCACTTCATTATTGCCATCTGTGCCCACATTCTGTTCTCTGCCTCGTCGAATATGACCGAACGAGGACCATGGGCAACTTCCTTTGTCACCTCATTTCCATAATATGCAGGCAGGCAGTGCATGAATATTGCATCCTTTGCCTGTGCCATTATGGCTTCATCGACCGTATATCCCCTGAAATCGTTCAACCTCTTTTCCTTTTCCTTTTCATCTCCCATCGAGATCCATGTATCCGTCACTATTACATCTGCATCCTTTGCAACGCCTTCCTTCATCTCCGTTATCTCCACCTTTCCCATCTCCCTTGCCTTGCCGACATAGTAATCGGACGGCCAGTATTCCCTCGGGGAAACTACGGTGATGCTCATTCCCGCCATGGTGCATCCCAGCATGAGTGAATTTGCCATGTTGTTCCTGCCGTCGCCGAAGTAAACCATGTGAAGACCCCCGAGTTTGCCCTTCGCCTCCTTGACGGTCATCAAATCTGCCATGACCTGGCACGGATGTTCCTCGTCGTCAAGCCCGCTCACGACAGGCACCGTGGCATGTTTGGCAAGTTCCAGCATGTCCTTGTGGCTGTAAGCCCTGTACATTATGATGTCGACGTAGCGGGAGAGCACAAGAGCGGTGTCCTCTATCGTCTCGCCCCTTCCGAGCTGGATGTCATTCTTTCCGAGAAATATGGCATGCCCCCCCAGCTTCTGCATTCCGGACTCGAATGAAACTCTTGTTCTCGTGCTCGATTTCTCGAATACCATTGCCAGTATTTTATCCTTCAACACCTTATCGTATCCGTTTCTCTTCATGTCTATTGCATCATCTATTATTTCTTCCAGATGACCCTTCACGTCCGTCATCGATATCAAATGTTTCATGGTTGTGAAATGCCCCCTACGTTAAAAATTTTTTGAGAGTTACTCCCTGTCCAGGTCTTCCCCGCCCATGAATGTATTCTGTATGGCGGTGTAGAAATCTTCCATGCCCTCGAGCGTTTCGCTGGATACGGGTATCATGGACGTGTGCGCCTCCATTTCCCTTATGACCCCCATCATCCCCTCGCTGATCTGGTAGTACATTGACGGTGACTTGACCATCAAATCCCCGTACAGCTTTTCCGTGTCCCTGCCCCACCCGAGAATCATGGAAACCACATCCTTATCCACGATGTCCACCTTGCTGAGTATGTTCACGAGAGGCACCCCCATTCTGAACTGGGTTATCGAAGACAGCATGAGCTGGGAAACAAAATTCGTGGGGGTCGTCGAAAGGGAGGGTTCGATCATGAACGCGAGGATTGAATGATGCCTGTCAAGGCGGTCAACTATGACCTTTCCCGTGCTCCTGAAAACGAAAAGCTCCAGCTGCCCCGGTGTGTCCACCAGAACGTAGTCTGCCCGGAACTCCTTTATTCGCTCTTCCACCTCGCCGGCATTCAGCGCAAGCATGTCCGCGCATACAACCTGAGCACCGTTTGGACCCAGGTCATACTCCTTCATGGTTTCCTCCAGCGAAATCCATTCCCTCACGTCCACGTCCGGAGAATACGGCAATTTCATAACGCCGGGGTCGAGATTGACGGTTATTGCATCGAATTCCTGGCGTATGCACCAGTCGTGAAATGCCGCAGTAAGACTGCTCTTGCCCGAGCCCGCTGTACCCACCATGTATGCAAATATCATTTCATCTTCTCCCATGTTTCAATTCACCATGTCTCCCCATACCATATCACTTGCCGTATGCCAGTTCATCATTTTCCTCATTTATCATCTCTCCCCCACCACACCTACCCCCTGAGCATTGCCATATGGTCAATTCTCTTCTGTATCAGCTCCCTTCTGCCTATGTCATGGCGTATGAATATGTGCTCGCCCTTCACGTATTCGAGGCATCTCTCGCATATCCGCTCCGCCCCGCCTATGTCGTCCGCAATGCTGACAACGGCAAGCGAGCGCGACGTTGTGGTGTATATGCTTCCTTCACGTTCGTCAACAGACGCATAGAACAGCCTGCCCCCTTCCCCGGCTATTCCGTTCTCGTCGACAAATATTTTCTCCCCCTTCAGGGGGCTGACTCCGTATCCCTCGGGCACGACGTACTTGCACACCGTGCTTTTCCTCTCGAAATCAACCTTTCTGCGGTTAAGCGTACCGTCCACCATGGACATGCATATCTCCACGAAGTCCGAATTCAACAACGGGAGAATGTTCATTGCCTCCGGGTCGCCCCATCTGGCATTTATCTCTATCACCCTCGGCCCCTCGCCGGTGAGCATGAACTGCCCGTATATCACACCGTTGTATCTGATTCCCTCGCGGTTCATCGCGTCTATGATGCGCTGCAGTATTGCAACCGCCTCCTCGTAATCGTTTCTGTCCATGAAAGGAAGCAGCCCGCCCGCATCCGAATAGGAACCCATCCCGCCCGTATTTGGCCCCCTGTCGTCGGGCAGCAGGCGCTTGTGGTCCTGCACCGCAGGTGTGGGGATTATGGTCGAGCCGTCGCAGAACGCCTGAAGGGTGAATTCCTCCCCCACCGCCTTTTCCTCTATGAGAACCCTTGCCCCTCCGCCTATTTTGTTGTTTATAACCTCCTCCGCATATTTCACGGCCCCGTCGATTCCGTCAAAATGGTCGCCTGCGACCCTCACGCCTTTTCCCCCCGTGAGTCCAACCGGCTTCACAGCCACCTCGCCGTCCAGCATCTCTATGAATTCCCTTGCCTCCCGCACATCCGAGAAAGCCCTGCTTTTGAGCGTTCCCGGAATGCTGTGTTTTTCCATCAGCGAGCGCATGAACTCCTTGTCCGTCTCTATCTTCGCCGCCTCCTTTGAGGGGGATGCAACCGCCATGCCGTGCTCGCGCAACGAGTCTGTCAGGCCTGCCTCCTCCGGCGCCTCCGGCCCCACCACCGCGAGTTCTATCCCCCTGGAAAGCGCATATTCCACAACCTTTTCCACTGCCTTCTCGTCCTGCAGGTAAAAATCACGGGCAATCCTCTTTATTCCGGGGTTGGAGTTTTTCATAACGGCGTACAGCTCGGCATCGCTTCTCGACACCGCATCGCATATCGCATGCTCCCTCGCCCCCCCGCCGACAACCAGAACTTTCATGAGAGTATATGCAACATTTGTACTTAAATTTTGAGAGACTTCTTTCCGTACAGAACAAAGGCAAGGGATACCAGCAGTGCTGCCAGGCCGAATCCGGGCATGCCGCCGCCGCTGCCGCCGGCCTCTATGACGCCGCCGGGAAGCAGACGGATTTCCATATTGTCTCCGGGATTGAACAGAAAGTATTTCTCGGATGTGCCGGAAAGATTGACGCATATGTCGTTCGGCCCGTCCGGGTTCAATTCCACCTGTATATCCTTACTGTCGGCCACCGTGGAACGGAACACGTCGCAGTTGTTCACGGTAACGGTTACATTCACCGCCCCGCTGCCTTCGTTCACGAGCGTAACATTTTTTCTGACCGCCTCCACCCCCTCCCCCAGAATGCCGTCCACCTTCAGTACTCTGGTTGTCTCCCCCACCATCCCGTCCCAGTCCTCCGTCTTCAGCGTGACCGCGTAGTATCCGCTTCTGTTGAACGACCAGGATGCATTGTCAAGGCGGTATATCTGGCGGTCATAGTTTCCGTCGCCGTCAAAATCCCAGTTGTAGTATTTTATGTACCCGTCGGGGTCGTACGAGCGGGAAGCGTCGAATATGTACGTATTTCCGGACGATGTGTTTTCCGCCATGCTCACCCCAAAAATTGCAACAGGCACGGCATATTTCTCAACAACCCTCACCTCCCTGATGTACGTATCGGAGGCACCGTTGGGTCCGCTCGTGTCAACCGCGAGAAGTTTTGCATAATAGGTGCCGGCCTTGCCGTACGTATGATGCACGTATGGCGTGGAAATTATTTTGTCGTACCTTCCGTCGCCGTCAAAATCCCAGTAGTACTTGTCCACACCCTTGTAGAAACTCTTGGACTGGCTTGCGTCGAAAATCACGTCCTGCCCGACGAGAATGTTACCGTAAACGACGGTGCCGTTATCGTTTATCATGTATATGAGATTGCCCCCATCGTCCTTTATCCAGTACTTCGCATCCACGTAGGCATTGCTCATGGACGGCATAACGATGGCGGCAACAGCAAGCATCAGAATGATGACCTTCAATTTCATTCGTGATGTATCGCCGGGCTTATTTATTACTTTTGCGAATGACCTGCCTTTACCCCTATGGCATAGAACTGGGGGAAGAAGTTGAGCTGTATGCCCTCGTCAAGTGATTTCAGATATTCTGATTCCCATCTCCCTATCTCCTCATCGCTCATTCCCGCCTTCATGAGAACGTCCCAGTAGAAGTCCCTGGAACGCATGTAAGATGCCCTGTCCTCCTCGCAACTCCATATCCTCTGGTTCCCTATCCCCACCTCCACCTCCAGCCCCGCCCCTACGAAGAGCGCCCTGAGCTTCCTTCCTATGTGGGGGTCCCCGCCCCTCCGCCTTATCGCCTCACCCGCAAAAATCGGGTCGACCCTCTCGTTCTCGGGCCAGTGGATTTTTCCGCCGAAATCCGGCTCGAGAGATGCAACAACCCTGCCGCCCGGCTTCACGACGCGTGCCATCTCGCCGACCACCCTCTGCGGGTCTGCGGACCACATTAGAACCAGATTGCATACCGCCATGTCAAAGGAATTGTCCCTGAAGGGCAGGCGGTGGGCATCGCCCGTGCACATCTGAACATTGTCGGAATCCCCGAGCATTTTTCTGGCGGTATCCACCATGTCAAGCGAATCGTCGAGCGCTATGACGGTGCCGTTCGTATGCGCGGCAAGGTCCTTCGTGACGGAGCCGGAACCGCAGCCAACGTCCAGAACGAGACCGGCATCCTTGAGTCCGGCCTTTATGTATATGGGATGCCTTTCCTCCGCTGTCTCCAGAGCCTGCTGCTCGAGTTTTTTTATGAAACCGTCCAGCTCATCCCTCGTGCGGTTGTGGGGCATCAAGGCATAAATATGGTTTTGCACATAAAGTTTTGTGATTGCGATAGTGGTCTCGAGGGCTGACGAGGCAAGCGTGTGCATAGGTAATGAACTCCTCTCCGTTGCGACATGGAAGGAACTTGATGCCAATGCATACTCCTCGAAGGACAGACTGCTTTTCTTCATAGACGACATGCACATCTACCACGATAATATAGACATGGAAATCATGAAATTGGGAAAGCCGGAAGCGGTCATATTCGCCTCCCGCCACAGCTCCGCTTCGAAGAGAAGGACGCTGTCAGTTCATCCCGTGGGAAATTTCGGTGCTGCCGAATTCGGGGGAAAGGAAAGGGAAATCGTGCCCTCGTCCCCCCGCCTCATGCTGGGCGCACTCAGGCTCCTGCGGGAAAAGTCCGAAAAGATGGACTATGACGTCTGCTACGAGGTCACCCACCACGGGCCCTACCTCACGACCCCTTCGTTTTTCATAGAAACGGGCAGCACAGAGAGGGAATGGAACGACAGGGATGCATGCCGGGTGATAGCCGAAACAATAATGGAGATGAGTGAAGCGGGCAGGGCGGCGGCGGTGGGCGTGGGCGGGGGACACTACGCACCCCGTTTCACCGACATTGCACTGAGGAGAGAGGTGGCATTCGGGCACATGATAGCGGACTACCGCCTCGACGAAATGGACGAGGACATGATACGCAAAGCCATCCGCGCCACCCCTGATGCGAGGTATGCATACTTTCACGGAAAGAAGGGACTGAAATACAAAAAAATCTTTGAGGATGAGGGAATCGAGTGCATTGCAAAATAGGTAGCATGCATTCAGTATCTTATCTCAAATCCCCTTTCGCCCTGCGGCTTACCGTATCCCACCTCCACGTCTTCGACCACTGCCATCGGGGGACCTTCATGACACCACTTTACCATCTCGTCCACCCTGCCGTCATCGCCCTCGAATACGGCCTCAACCCTGCCATCCGGAATATTGCGAACCCATCCGCTGAGAGACAGACTTTCCGCCTTGTCCCTTGTCGATGCCCTGAACCAGACTCCCTGCACCCTGCCGGATATGAGAACATGAGCGCGCTTCATGAAACGTAATCGAGATGGCGTATTTATTTTTTGAACTGCAGATGAAACA
>CAZOAF010000056.1:0-7079 GCA_964577775.1 uncultured Thermoplasmatales archaeon
CTGTGATTTTTTCGGCATTAAATTTTACTGTTCTACCATCTCTCTTTTTTATTTTAGTGAACATACTTTTTCCTCGTTCAGGTTTACTTGAAAAAAGTAAAGTAAACTTGACTATATATCTCTTTCTGCTCAGAGATAAATACGAATTTGATGCAATCCCCATCGGAGTGGATTTGAGGTAGAGGAAATATTATGGAATTTGGGAATATACACAAAGCATAGCGAAGCGAAATATTAATATATACCTTCGTGGTTGGATGCCCTGAAACAAATAGGTGAATAAATGGAAGGAATAGTAAAAAGATGGATGGTATCCTACGGCTTTATAAGCGCAGAAGGAATGGACAAGGACATTTTTGTCCACCAGTCAGATTTGAAATCTGACACACCGCTCAGGGAAGGGCAGAAAGTAAAATTTGATGTGAAGGACGAACCGAGAGGACCCAAAGCGGTCAATGTCGAAGCCATAGAGTGAAACTTTAGCACGTAAGTCAAGTTCAGGACTGTATTTTTCCCGATTTTTTTCTTTTTTATTTTTAATTTATTTCAAATAACAACAGACTACCCCATCTCTGACGGGAGTCTGCCGCTCCATTTCCCGTACATTGCTCCTGCCCCAAGGTCGATGTGCTTTTTCATATCATCCCCGTCGTAGACAACCAGATTGCTTCCCTTTACCTCCCCGAGTTTGAATATGCTTACTCCTTCGAAGAGTCCCTCGAATTCCTTCTCCCTGCCTTTCCTGACTTCTGCCACCCATCTCGTATTTGACTCTGAAAACAGTTTGAAGTCGGTACGCATGTCACCCGTTGAATACAGGCATACCTCCGCCCCTCTGCCGCCCATTACCATCTCGGCAAGGCAGGACGCCAGCCCTCCTGAAGAAACGTCGTGGCATGCGGCAACGATACCGGAGTTGATTGCCTTCACGACAGCATCAACACTTTTCCCGAGTGCTTCCGGGTCGCTTACCGGAACCTTCCCTCCAGATATACCCATTGCACGGTAGTACTCGCTCCCGCCCATCTCCTTCCTTGTTTCCCCGATGAGATATATGCTGTTTCCCTCTTCTTTGAAATCCGAGGTTACGCATTTTCTTATGTCATCGACGATTCCTATGCCCATTATTGTCGGTGTTGGCGGAATGGCCCCCTCAGCCCCCTCGTTGTAGAGGCTCACGTTCCCCGAAACAAACGGAAGGTGAAGTGCCCTTGCCATCTCTGCAAGTCCCCTTGTCGCATCGTGAAGTTCACCCATCCTCTCCGGCTTTTCCGGATTGCCAAAGTTGAGGCAGTCTCCTATCGAATCAGGGCGGGCGCCCACCGCCGCAAGGTTCCTGCACACCTCGTCGATGGCGGCACGTGCCCCGAGATACGGGTCAATGGACGTGAAATAAGGGTTGACATCGGATGCTATCGCAAGCCCCCTGTAGGAGTCCGGCAGGGGTTTTATCACGGCGGCATCCCCGTGCGTCTGCCTGCCCACCCTGCCCTGCAGGGGCTTTACGGCAGTGCTCCCCCTGACCTCGAAATCGTACTGGCGTATGACCCACTCCCTTGAAGAAGCATTCATGGACGAAAGCACCTTGAGCAGCATCTCCTGCACGTCGGGCATGTCGAAATCCGGGTCTTTTGCCTCCCTGCTTTCCGGTTTTTTCCAGGGGCGCTCGTACGTTGGCCCCTTCACCTGGAAGCGGAGGTCAAGCTCCCCGACAACCCTGTCGCGGTACAGAACGCGGACGAACGGCTCCTCTATAACCCTTCCGACAACAACGGCTTCGACATCCCACTTTTCGAATATGGAAAGCGCCTTCTCGACGTTCTCCTCCTTAACGGCAATCATCATCCTCTCCTGGGATTCCGATATCCATATCTCCCAGGGGGTCATGTCCTCTTCCTTCAGCGGCACACGGTCGAGATGTATCTCCGCCCCGTAGCCGGCATCGTATGCAAGCTCGCCGCATACGCAGGAAAGCCCGCCGCCGCCCAGATCCTTCATCCCCTCCACTATGCCCTCCTCCGTGCATTCAAGACATGCGTGTATGAGGGGCTCCTTGGTGATGGGGTCGCCGAGCTGGACAGCGGAAATCGATTCCTCCTCCGACTCCTCCCTCAACTCCTCGGATGCGAAATTAACGCCGTGTATGCCGTCCCTTCCGGTCCTGCCGCCCGCATATATGTAAAGATCGCCGGGATTTTTCACCCTGCTGTGTATGAGATTGCTTTTCTTGACAATGCCGATGCACCCCACGTTGACAAGGCAGTTGCCCACGTAGCCGTCGTGGAAGCAAACCTGTCCGGCCACGGTAGGGATGCCTATTCGGTTTCCGTAGTCCCTTATCCCCTCCACGACCCGTTTGAACAGATAACGGGGATGCTTCACCCCCCTAGGCAGTTTTTTGTAATCGTAATCAAGCGTGCCGAAGAACAGCGGGTCGACCAGCGCTATGGGCTGCGCCCCCATACACAGAACGTCCCTGACGATACCGCCTATGCCTGTCGCCGCCCCCCCGTAAGGCTCTATTGCCGAGGGATGGTTGTGCGATTCGAGCGCTGCCACGTAGTAATGCTCGTCGTCGAACTCTATGACTCCCGCATCCTCCCTGGCTGCAACCTTCTGCTCCTCTATGCCGTATATGTTTTCTTTAAGGACAACCTTCGATGACTTGTAGCAGCAGTGCTCGCTCCATGCCTGCCCGAGAGCCTGCAATTCCAAATCGGTGGGGTTTCGCTGCCTTCGTTTGAAATATTCACGTATGAGTTTCATCTCGTCAAGGCTGAGGGCAAGCCCCATCTCCCTGCTTATCTCCTCGAGTTCCCCGTCACTGGCACGGAATATATCAACCTGATGGATATCCCCATCTTTTATGAGGAATTTCTCAATCATCTGTTAACCTCTTCAACCTCTACCGTGTAGTCATGTATGACGGGATTGGTGAGCAAACGCTGGCACATCATGTCCGCCCTTCTCGCGGCGTCCTCCCTGCTTTCCGCGTCTATGAGAAGTTCTATTACCTTTGCCACCCCGACATCTTTCACACCCTCGAATCCCAGAAGATGAACGGCCTTCAAAATGTTTTTACCCTCGGGGTCGGAAATTCCTTTTTTCAATCGTATCTCCACTCTCGCTCTGAACATGCTTACCTATTCTTCGATTTGCCCTTCAAAATGGCACTTGGGGCACTCGTATTTCAGCGGGCGCTCCCCCGTATCGTAAATCTCGAAAGTGTTCCCGCATTCCCCGCACTTTATGCTCTTCCTCACACCCTCGGCGGTCTTGCCCCTCAGCGCGCCCTCCATGCCGCAGTTTGGACAGGTGTATCTGAGGGGTCTCACTCCCGTATCGGTTATGGTGAACACGGTATTGCAGTTGCTGCATACAATCTTTTTTGTAACGGCGGAAACGAGCTTTATCCCCTCGGCGCCTGCCGCCTCCCCCCGGCTTGCGGAGAGATAGTAGAATACTTCAACTATCAGAAATATGGCATACAGTAGTATCCCGATTATCGCCCACTCCCTCAACGAAAGAAATGTCTCTGTATTCGAAAGGATGTATCCCCTGTCCTTCAGAACCACTACCATAAGCCACAAGAAGTACAGCAGCGAAACGAAGGCAATGACAGCAACCCCTCTCGCTTTCTCTTTTCCCATGAACAAAGTTATTGATTGTTTATATATAAATATTTGCGGTTTCCGGAGAAGCAGCGGTGCCGGAATATCCGAGCAAAACATAATAAAGCGCGGGCAATACATTCTTATGGATGAACTGCAGGCATTCTGCAGAGAGCTGAGAAAGGGAAGGCGAAGGAGCAGGTCAATCGAGCCCAGAATGTGGTCGGAGGATGATGTTCTCAAAAACAGGGTCACAAGGGCATTCGTGTTCATACTCAAGACAAGGGGATGCTTCTGGGCGCATCATTCCGGATGCACGATGTGCGGGTATTTCAACGACAGCATCACGGACATAACCGAAAGGGAATTGGAGGAACAGCTGGAACTTGCCCTCCAGAAATACCAGGGGGAACCCATAGTCAAGATATTCACCTCGGGAAGTTTTCTGGACGGGAGTGAGGTACCACCCCGCCTGCAGTCAAAAATGCTCGAGAAATTCTTCGAGAAGGCGGACAAGGTGATTATAGAATCGAGGCCGGAATTCATAAAGAATCTGGATTCAATCGGAAGGATTCCGGACGGCAAGGTGCTGGAGGTTGCAATGGGCCTGGAATCCGCCAGCGACAGAGTGCTGAAATATTCGGTGAACAAGGGATTCACGTTCCCGGAGTGGATGGATGCGGCAAGGGGCGTGGTGGAGAGGGGGATGGAGCTCAAGACCTACATACTCGTAAAGCCCGCATTTCTCACGGAGAAGGAGGCGATAGAAGATGCCCTTGCGTCCGCAAAAAAAGTTTCCGGCATATCCAATACCATATCGTTCAATCCAGTTGCCATACATGCCAACACCCTCGTGGAATACCTGTGGAAGAGAGGGCTTTACCGACCGCCATGGTTGTGGAGCGTCGCCGAGATTCTCGAACGTGCGGGGGATATATTCGACGGTCAGATAAAATGCGATGTCGTGGCGGGCGGGCAACGAAGGGGCGCCCACAACTGCAGAAAATGCGACCCGTCATTCATGAATGCAGTGGAAAGATTCACCATACACGGCAACAGAAATGCATTCGACAAACTGAAATGTGGATGCAGAGAAGAATGGCTGGATTGCCTCGAGATGGAAGAATTTCTGAAGGGTTAGAACGTTCCCCTCAACTTCCTTCTGTCAACCCTTATGCCGGAAGGTGTGACTATGAGAAGGTTTCTTCCCAGCCCTGCGATGTCGCCCCCGATGTCCCCGACAACCCTCTTCAGCTCGTTTGTTATCCTCTCCAGTTCAAGGTCATCCGATGACATCTGGGCGGTGTCCAGTATGATTATGTCCCCGTTGTAAACATACTCTGTGAAATCCTTGAGATCCTCGTAATCCTGCAGTTCGGCAACCTTCACGTGCATCGCTGCCTCTCCTTCCTCCCTGCCCCCGACTTCCTCGGCAAGATCTATGTATTCGCCATCCCTCCTGTGACTTTTACCAAATATTCCCCCTATAATTGCCATTTTATCTAAGTACATTAAGCAATTTTTCTTTATAAAACTTTCTCGCTATTTCCAGAGCGCCAGCAGGATGGAAACCGATGTTAAAAACCACGTGATTGAACCGACGTATAACCATACACTGTATAGGTGGCCGACTGCACCTGCGATGATCAATATCCACGGGAGGATGAGTCCCACGAACACGTATGCCCACTGCTTCAAGTTCATGGTGGTGTATTTAGAACTTAAATAAAAAAGTTGGGATAGTAACAATAATAAATACATTTTCGCTAATGGGACATGGTCGCAGTGGGCAAACCCAGAGGCACGAGAGATTTTCCTCCCGGGGAGATGGAGAGGCGAAGGGCTGTCGAGAAAAAAATGCGCGATGTATTCGAGAGATACGGATACAGGGAGATTGCAACGCCCACGATGGAGCATATGGAACTTTTCACGATGAAATCCGGCGATGCCGTCATAGACGAGACGTACTCGTTCAACGACAAGTCGGGACGCATGCTTGCACTCCGCCCCGAGCTGACAGCCCCCACCATGAGAATGTACATGGAACAGATGAAGATGAGCCCCAAGCCGCTGAAGGTCTACTACTTCGGAAACTGCTTCCGTTACGACCGACCGCAGAAGGGGCGCTACAGGGAATTCTGGCAGATGGGATGCGAGCTCATAGGGGCAAACACTCCCGAAGCAGTAGCGGAGATGGTTTCCACCGCCTATTCGGTGCTCGAGCAGGCGGGACTTGATGATGTCAAACTCCGCATAGGCGACCTGGACATACTCCGTTCCTTCATAGGGAGAATGGGGGTGGAAGATGCGGGCGGGATAATGCGCCTCATAGACAAATCCGACCATGACGGGGTCAGGGAAATGCTTGGAGGGGCGGCGGGGGCGGACGAATTCATGAAATTTCTGGAGTGCGGGGATTTCGAAGCCCTTGGAGAATTCTTCGACGAGGGGGAAACGGAACGGCTCGGAAAAGTGCTTGAATGGCTCTCGGTATTTGGCACACCGTATACCCTCGACACGTCCATAGCAAGGGGCCTTGATTACTATAGGGGCATAGTGTTCGAGATAGACGCACCCTCGCTCGGCGCCGAGAAACAGCTCTGCGGCGGCGGGGAATACAGCCTCCTGCCGCTGCTGGGCGGCGACGACACACCCACGGCCGGCTTTGCGCTCGGCTTCGACCGCATCATGCTTGCACTTGAGAAGGAGGGACACGATTTCGCCAGCCCGAAGATGAGGGTCTACATCCACCCGATAGGTGACGGGATGAGGAAAGAGGCTGCAAAACTGGCATCGCGGCTGAGGGGCGGAGGGGTGGTGGTGGACATGGATTTGATGCGCCGCAGCGTCCAGAAATCGCTTCAGTACGCGGACAGAATCGGGGCAAAGAAGGCAATCATAATGGGTCCGGACGAGTGGGCGAGAGGGATGGTGACGTTGAAAAACATGGAAACAGGGGAGCAGAAGGAGGTGGGAGTGGAGGATGTCGAAAATGCACTTGGTTTGATTTGAAGGCTTTATTATCTAACAATCTGTGTTCCCGCTTTTCCCTCCAGGGCGTCCCATGCATGCTCTATGGACGAGATTATTGCTTTACTCCCGCCGTTTTCCAGAAATCTTATCGCAGCGAGAACTTTGGGCCCCATCGAACCGGGCGGGAACTGCCCCTGGCGGTAGTAATCTTCAACCTCCTTCAGATTGACTTCCTCCAGTTTCTTCTGGTCTTCCGAGCCGTAGTTGACATACACCGCATCCACATCCGTGAGTATGAGAAGGACATCCGCCCCGATTTCGCTCGCAAGCCGCTCGGATGCCAGATCCTTGTCTATGACGGCCTCCCTCCCCTCCATGCCCTTCTTTCCCTTCACGACAGGTATGCCGCCGCCGCCGACCGCGATAACGATTATGCCGCTGTCAATCAGGTTTTTTATGGCTCCCGATTCGACAATCGAGATTGGGTCGGGCGAG
>CAZOAF010000057.1:0-6815 GCA_964577775.1 uncultured Thermoplasmatales archaeon
GAAATAGCCCGCAACGCCCGTTATCGCAACCTTCATGCCATCACGGATGCAATACGGTTTTATAAATCACACTCTCACGTTCGAGACCATCTCGAGTTCCTGATTGCGCGACGTCATGTATATTCCCGCGATGACCATCACGCCGCCCCCGACGGTGTATATGGTCGGCACCTGATGTATCCACGGAATGACAAGGGCGAGCAGGGCGGAACCGAGAGGCTCCCCGAGGAGGGACACGGATGCAAGCGATGCACGGACATACCTCAGCGAATAGTTGTAAAGGGTGTGACCGAACATTCCCGAAACGAGGGCCATCAGAAAGATTATCCCGTAGTCCTTCACACTCACGCCGCGGAGGGGCGAGGAGAAAGCAATGCACATCACCAGCAGCGAAATGGAGGCAACGGCGTAGACAACGAACGCGTAGCAGAAAGTGGAAGCGGTGCGGCGCATCTTCCTGCCGCCGAGTATGTAGAGCCCCGCCGCCACCCCCCCGAGAATGGCAAGGATGTTGCCCTCCAGCGTGGAGGACTGCAGTCCGTAGTTGCCGAGAACAAGTACGGAAACTCCCGAAACTGAAATCGTTATCCCCGCCACGTTCACCATAGAAGGTTTTTCTTTGAAAAGCATGTACGCGAGGGGTGTGACCAGAACGGGATGGGCTGTAACAAGTATCACCGAGCTTGCAACCGATGTTTTTTCAAGCGACGAGATCCAGAATGCAAAGTGGACGGCAAGTATCACGCCTATAACCGCCATGAAGACGAAGTCCCTGGACGGAAGAGAAGAGACCTCCCTCCTGATTTTTTTATTGAAAATAACGAACGGAAGGACGAGCAGGGTCGTGAAAAGAAGGCGGTAGAACGCCATGGTCAGCGGCGGCGCCTCCGCGGAAACTATGAATATGGCTGCAAATGATACCGATACAATGGAGATGAACAGCGCAACGTACGGTTTTTTCACCATACATTAACCCTGCCATGTTTTTTGTTTTTTCTATTTATTCCGGCCCGGGGCGGCGGTTTTCTACCATCTGGTGTTGTATCTGGGGCGGTGGGTGGCGGCGTTGCTGCGGCGGGCAGGGTACCTGCTGCGCCCCCCGAACTGCCCGCGCCCTCCGGATGAGCGTCTGTCCGAACGTCTGTCCGGCTGGCGCCCCGAATCCCTCGTGAATGCGACTCTCTTGAAATCGGGCATCTCCGCCTTTTCGATTTCCATCTCATACTCCTTCTGTATGCGTCTGAAGTTGTCGTGGTCGCGCTTCGTGAGCAGTGTGACCGCCTTGCCCTTCTCGCCCGCCCGCGCCGTCCTGCCTATGCGGTGGAGATATTCCTTCGCTGTCTTGGGCGTGTCGTAGTTGTATATGTTGGTGACATCCTTTATGTCAAGCCCCCTGGCCGCAACGTCGGTGGCGACAAGAACGTCCGTCTTTTTGTTTCTCAGCGATTCCAGCGAGTTGAGACGCCTGTTCTGGGTCATGCCGCCGTGTATCGCAACCGCGTTTACGCCCTGCTTCTTGAGGTTCTTCGCAACTATGTCCGATTCCTGGCGGGTGCTGCAGAATACTATTGCAAGACCGGATGTGTTGTTTCTCAGAAGGTGGACAAGCAGCGAGAATTTAAGATTCTGCGGGAATATGTCGTAGTAAACCTGGTTCAGCTTGCTTGCATCCACGTGCGAACTAGTCTTTATTATCTCGGGGTTGTCGAGGTAACGGTTCATTATGCGGTATATGTCCTCGTATATCGTGGCGCTGAACATCAGCGTCTGCCGGTCCTTCGGGGTGCTGGATATGATTCTGTCCACGTCGTCTATGAATCCCATGTCGAGCATGCGGTCGGTCTCGTCGAGAACAAGAAAGCGCAAATTGCTGAAATCTATGGTGCGCCTGCCTATGTGGTCGAGCACCCTCCCCGGGGTTCCGACAACCACTTCCGCCTTTTTCAGGTTCTTTATCTGCGGTTCTATGCCCACGCCGCCGTACACGCTGGTCGTCTTTATTCCGAGGTTTCTTCCGAAGTCACGGAAGACGTCGGTTATCTGCACGCACAGTTCCCTTGTGGGGGTGAGAACGAGTGCCTGTATTCCCCTGCCGGGGACGATTTTGTCGAGCACGGGAATGCCGAATGCAAGGGTCTTCCCCGAGCCCGTCTCCGCCTGCCCCACAACGTCCTTTTCCTTGTTTATCTCGGGAATGCACCTTTCCTGGATGTACGTAAGTTCCTTGAAACCCAGAGTCCTTGCCTTGTTCAGCAATGCCGGGTTCATCTCTATCTCTTCAAATTTCATATTAATTCCTCTATCAATCTGGCGTTAAATGCCATTGTTTTCTTTTTCATTTTTACCTTGTAACAACAGCAACCAACAAAAAGAGCATACCAAACAAATCAATCAAATCATTCAATACATGCCCTTCATATATTAAATTACATGTCGTCAGCCGTAATAGCCCCTCATGATATTTATAGTTGGTGGTATTTGATTATTCCGAAATCTTGCGGTTTCAAAACGTTGTGAGGCGATTCATCTCCGGGCCAAAACCTGAAGGGATTCTTATCTCGTCTTTACCAGAAAGAATAGATGATGTTTTCCGGTATTCACCAGTCATATGGGGTATGTGCCGGATTCCAGTCAAATTGGATGCCAGGGTATGCAACAGACAGTTTATTTCCTATAATGATGAGTTGAATGCCAAGTAGTACCTTCGGGAGTGAGACAAATGTTCGCTCCCAATAGTTACCCGACCATTTGTTTCTATATGACATAACAAATCTAACATAACGCTCCTGTTTATGCAAAAAATTATTTTGTGACACCACCGTATTATTGGAAAGAATAAGGATAAAACCATAGTTATTTGAAAAAGTGTTTCGGTAGAACATGTTGTTGTCTGAATCCAATACCAAAACGCCGTAGGAATCTGTGATTATGCAATGTGAAATATTATTGGAAGATGACGATTCCGCAGTATGGTTCGAAAATCGAGTAGAAATGAAAAAACCACCATAACCAGAATCATTACCAAATATGGTGCAATTAACAACCGTGTTATATGACCCTTCGATTGATATGCCACCTGCTCCAGATTCTTCAGTAGTTAAATTAAAGTTTGCCACATACGCATTATCGCAATAGATTACAATATTATCCTGTTCAGGATTGGATCTTATTTCTGTTGTGTACCTATTTTCACCGATAACACTAATGGGCTTACTTATGTTTATATTTTCAAGATATGGTGACGATTCATCATACACAAATACAGTATCTCCACTGTTTGCTGCATCAACTGCAGCCTGTATGGTACTGTAGTTCCCGGGACCGGTACCGCCAACGTAAAGGATATCGGTTTTGCTGTTCGGTGCTTGTGAAGCCATTCCATCATAGTGAAAAGGAGCGGTGCTGATGGTTAATAACAAGGTCACCAAAATAACAGTTCTGATTTTCATGTTACATGCCTCTTTAAATTAGTATATAAAAACTTAATTTAAACATTATCAACTACAAATAATTACAAAAAGACCGCTTCTGTTTCCCTGATATTCCCGCAGCCCCAAATCAACCTCTATCCAAAAATTTCGGGTGCTGCCATACAGAGGGCTTATTCCTTGGCATTTTTGGTATCCGGGCATACATTTCAAATATTCCCAGAATACAAACCAGCGAAATTCTTAATAGGCAAAAGCAGATGTATGCATGTGATATCATGAAAAAAATACTATCTGTTGCCATTGTGTACATGATTGTTTTGAGCGGGCTGGGAGTCGCCGCCGTTTCGGTAAACCGGGAGGCCGATTACCGGACATATCCGGTTGCCATGGACACATCGGAAAAATCGACGGTCGACTTTTCATCGGTCACATACAGCAAAGGTGTGGACGGATACATCCGGCTGGAGTGCGACGGAACAGACTATTTGCTCAATCCCGGCAAGCCCGTGCTTCCCCGTACGGTGCAGATATTCGAACTGCCCTTCGGGGTGCGCAACGTGCATGTCAACGTGGAAGTTAAGGGCATGCATGAACAGACGATCGATTCACAAATTGTTCCTGCACCTGCGCCCGTGCCACTTTCGCCAATTGACGGATACACGCCGCCCGGAAAGGATGCAGCACTTTATGGCAGCCACCAGCCGTTTCCCTCATCGTGGTACAGCTATAACGTGGGATGCGGGCTGAATGGGGAGATGGAGCACGTTACATACGTAACCGTCAATCTGTATCCCGTGCGATACGTTCCGGGTGACAGCCTTCTATACGTGGCGGACGGAGCGGATGTTCGCATCACATATGACCCCCCTGCATTTACCATGCCGAAGAAAGATACCTACGAGCTGGTGATAATTGCGCCTCAAAAGTTTTCAGATGATCTGCAGCCCCTTATCGAACATAAAGAGAGCCATGGCGTGAGCACATTTCTGGAAACCACCGATGACATCTACGCCCGGTACGATGGCACGGATGAGCCCGAGAAAATCAAGTATTTCATCAAGGATGCCATCGAGCAGTGGGGAACAAAATATGTCATGCTTGTGGGCGGGCTCAAATCAATTCTTTATGCAAAGCCCCGCGACAATGCCAACTCCGGCGTTACGGGATGGTACGTGCCGGTGAGATACTCGAATCTCGTATCGGGAGAGCCCGGTTATCCCTGCGATTTATACTATGCAGACATATACAGGGAAGGGGGCGAGTTCGATGACTGGGACAGCAACGGCAACGGGATATTTGCAGAATGGACGGACGAGACCGGCCAGCCGGAGGACATACTCGACCTGTATCCGGATGTGGCGGTGGGCAGGCTGGCATGTCGCAGCGTTCAGGAGGTGAAAGATGTGGTGAACAAAATCATCACGTACGAGACCACAACCTACAATGCCGACTGGTTCGACAGCATAATGGTGGCATCGGGCGACGGATTCCTCGACCAGCATGACCTGGATTTCCAGTGGGACACCACCGAACTTCCCGACGGACAGTATACCATTTACGGACAGAGCAAGAACGATGAGGGTGTGACAGGCCCGGCGGATGCTGTAAATGTCACACTTGACCGCAGTGCCAGCACTTCACTTAACTTCAATCACGATGACCATCTCAACCCTGCCCTGCAGGACGGGTATCCGGCCCCGCCGATTACAGAAATCGTATCTGTATCGGACGGTGACGTGCTCGGGAGCAACGATTACTCCTACACCCCGACCGAGAGCGAGGCGTACTGCAACACCCTTTTCTGGTGGGCAAACGTTTCCTACGAGAACGGTGTGCTGCATATAAGGGGCAAGTCATACGACCCGCAGCCCTACGGCAATGTAACCGACGTGCATCTGTGGATAGAGAACGACAACGGGGATGTGGTGTTCAATGACTACCGAAACCACACCGAGATGTACTATGAAGGGGAGTGGGTGACAGGAGCGAAATCACTGCATGGTAGAGGAGGTGCACTATATTATATGCCCGAGCGGTTCGAGCAGGACGTGGTATGGACATCCAACGGCAGATTCACAGGACAGGAGGATATCATAAACGCTTTCAGCGAAGGGCACGGCTTCGCCTTTTTCTCGGGGCATGGCAGCCCCGGCTACTGGGGCGACCAGTATCCTGGCATTCCCGGAAACCGCCAGTACGGCTCCGTTGACGGGCTCACGGTTTCGCAGGTTTCCCCATGGTTCCCGTGGATAAAACTCCCGGCATTCCCGATGAAGAAACTTTCCAATACGGGGATGTATCCCGTGACGGTGGTCGGCGGATGCCACAACAGTCTGTTCAACGTTTCGCTTGTGCCGTCCGTGCTCGATATCTTCTTCCTCATGTTCTTCGGGAAGAACATATACATGCATACGTACGGTCAGCCGACTCCGGAATGCTGGGGATGGTACATTGTCAAGATGCCGGATACGGGAGCGATTGCATCCATGGGAAATACAGGATTCGGATGGGGATGGGAAGGCGAGTTCTGCACGGTGGGAGCGGGGGACGGCTGGATTACCTCCGAGTTCTTCCGCCAGTACGGCGAGCACGAATATGACATTCTCGGTAATGCATACGCCCAGACCCAGACAAGCTACATCAGCCACTTCAAATCGTTCACACTGCCGGAATGCTGGTGGTTCCCTGATTCGGGATGGGATTCAATAGACGAGAAGGCGGTTCAGCAGTGGGTTCTGCTGGGAGACCCGAGTCTGAGAATAGGCGGATATCCGTAAAGAAGGGTTGAAATAACTTCTGATTCAGATTGCCTAACTTTATGCTGAGCATTGTTCTTGCAGAATATTTGACATTTTTATTTTGTCAAATTTTTAATGGATAGAATTTAATGACAAAAATTAAATACCATGAAACCTATACATATGTGGAAATGGAAGAGGTAAAACTGTCGGCAGGCGGCAGGATTGTCATTCCTAAAAAGATGAGGAAGGCACTGAGAGTAGAGGAAGGGGATGGGTTACTCATTTCACTGGATGGAAGGAGGATAGTGATAACGTCGGCGAGCATGGTGGAGAATCCGGTGGAAAGGCTCTACGGTAGCGTGAAGGTGGCAGGGAAAAATCCGGAGAAAGAGGGGAGGTAATGGGTGGCAAACGTTTTGTTGACACGGATGTCTTCATATACGCAATGCAGGGACACCCGGAGTTCGGGAAGGCAGCAAGGAGAATACTTGAACGGATAGACGGCGGGGAGGCGGCGGTTACGTCCCACATGAACATTGCCGAGATTTGTCTATGGCTCGAGAAGCACGGGATGGCAGGGGAGATAGAGGAGAAGATAAAACTGATACGCTCGATATTCTACCTCGAGATAGTCCCCACGGAG
>CAZOAF010000058.1:0-6719 GCA_964577775.1 uncultured Thermoplasmatales archaeon
CTGCTATGCTGTTAAGCCCGTTCACAGGATATGATACGGGATGGGGACCCATGAGTTCCCGCTGCGCCCAGAATGTCTCGCCTGTCGATATCCTGCCCAGATCATTCACCGTCGTTATCAGGCGGGGAAACAGCTCGAGGGTTAGTTTCATCTTTCCCCTGCCGTATTTTTTTATCGTCTCCTCCATTGAAACGCTTTCCAGCGCCTTGATGGTTTCCTTTCTCGAAAATAGAAGTTGCAGAATGCGGGGCAGCATCTTGAGCTTGTCGGTTGCCGAGAGATACGGGTATCTCACCTCCTCCCCGATAAAACCTATGCGGGAACCAACAACACCCTGTTCAACCCCCAGGGATGACAGAATGCGGAGCGGTGAGGCATTTTCCCCGCCTCCGATGAGATGAAAACCGAGGTCCATTCTGTAGCCGTCGATGAGCCCGCCAAAAATTTCCTCGAGAGACGGTTCTGCAAAAGGCACGTACATGTCAAACCGTTTAAGAAGGCGGAGGTATTCCCTGTAAGGCATTTTTTTATCGACTGTCAGCGCTCTTCCACCGAGTATTTCCTCACTTTCGTACACATCCACGTCATATCCCTCCCTGAGCAGAAGCGAAGCGGATGCAAGCCCTGCGATACCTGCTCCTATCACGCATGCCTTCATTTTCACATCTCCGGCTGGAATGCCTTTGCCCCTGTCAACGGTGTAAATGCAATATACCATGCAATCGGAAGTACTGCAAGAATCAAGCCGCCTGCTATGCCTATCAAACTCATGAGCATGACGGGCACTACCGCATACCTCAGAAACGTGGCACCTGCTATGAGCTTCCTTATTTCCTTCCTGTCGAATCTTTTGAGTGTGACAAGTTTTATCTCAATGTAAAGAACCCCCGCAAGCATCACGGCAAGCAGGGCGAGCTGCCAGTAATAATATTTCATACCGTAAACGAACGGGATGAAAACAAGTACTGCGGAAAAAACCCTTATCGCCATGCCGAACGACGCAAAAGCGGCAGGGATACGAACGCTCCTTCCCTGCACTTTCACCCCTGACGAGAGGGCAATGTTCCTCACCCCCATGAGGTGGTCATGGTCTGCATCCTTTATTCCGCCTTCCACGGCGTTCATATGCAATGTCTGATTGAACGTGAGCAGGAAAATGACCCATGTCAGTATGCCGATACTGCTGTCCGCAACCGCAAGGGCCCCGTAAAGAAAGACAAATGACATTGAAATTGCGACAAAAAAATCGGAACCCGGTATTTTCTTCCCGTAAAGGTCGTAAATGCTGCCCAGCACGCCGGCAAGCATCAGGGAAACTATGGCTGCGAACTTGTAATCGTCCAGTTCCTTTCCGTACCACAGAAGGAATGCGAAGAAGAAGGAGAATATCATGGTGAAAAGGCAGACCGCAACGGCATTTTTTCTCGATATGGTTCCCTTGACCAGCGGCTTGTTCTTCAACTCCTCGACAAGCCCGTCAAGCTCGACATCGGCATAGTCGTTCAATGCAAATCCGTAAATCGCGGAAAGGGCGCCTACAATGAAGAGTATGGAGAGCACGCCCAGGTCATAAATGCCGGCAGAAATCGCCCCGAATACGGGAGGTATTGCCAGCCCCCCCAGCCCCGGCAGGCGCAGAAATTTGATGTAATCGGCTATTCTGGCATGCATACAAGATTGTAAAGGATGAGCGTATTTTAGGGTTTCTGATGTCCTACTTCCACAACACCATCAATGCAAATCCGTAATATTCCGCAAATCCTATCCTGCAAAGACGGCTGTATGACACGTACCCCGCAAATCCCACCGTTATCAGTTTGTGACTGCCGTCAAGTTCAAGGGGTTCTCCCATCAACGGCTGTATGACGGTCACGGAATCGGCACTCCAGTATCTGGACCGCATAACCACGTTCATGTCTTCATTTTCGAGGTCGAATTCGTCGATTATTTCGAGAATGGCATCAGCAATGTTCTCCAGCCCCATGGAATTGAGAAACGATACCACCTGATTCAGTATGATGTCAAACAACCACTGCTTCAGAATTATCTGCATATGGACTCCCCTGCCGCTCGAATTTATGGTGCAGAGTGTGGCATTGCCAAACGGGTTCACCATTTTTGATAGCATTGCCCTGCCCGCATACTGCTGCATCTCGCTGTCTTTTTCGAACAACTCCCTGCATTTCTCGCCCACGGCACGGTTGTAATCTCCGTTCTTCACATTTACGGTGGTTTTTATCTCCTCAATGCCCGAAGGAGTGACACGATAAACTGTCGCATCCATACTTTCCCCGACCACACCGGATTGCACGGGCATGACGAGCAGCACAACCAGGAATATGCAGGCTGCTCCCTTCAGCATTAATTCTTTCATTTATTCGCCTCCTCAACATAATATAAGTTTGTTATTTTTAAATATTTCTAACGCAATGTTTTGCAAAGCTCAAAATAGAAAAATTATTATAAAATATGAAAGTTCTGTATTTTCAATGAAATGGGGGTTGTAATGGGAAGTGCAACTGACATGATGAAGAGGTTCCTTGCTGCAATTGGCCTGATACTGCTCTACATGGGTATCTGGGGTGTGCTGTTCTATCTCTGTATTATCATCTGCGGGGAGAACGACTCCGCCATTGCAACTGGAGTACTCGCGGGAACGGTCTTCTTCATGATAGGGTTCATACCTTATCTGGACTTCGTGGCAAAGAAGGTATTTTACTTTCCCGGCGATGGAACCCCCGGGCCCCCGGAAAAGCTTTGGGAGGAAATCACGGACATTAACCGGTTTGATGCACCGGCCATGGTCAAAGAAAGGGGCAATACCCTTATCGTAACGTGGAAGTACGTGGATGCCAGATGGTGGGAAATTCTGGCAAAGGCGGGACTCAAGAAAATCTACGAGCTTCACATAAAATTCAACAACGAGAAAAAGGAAGTTACCCTCATCGACGTTAAGAAATCGGTTTCGTGGAGAGCCGGCCCAACGCAGGTGCGGGTCAGCGGCGGTTTCTTCAGGGGGGTGATTTTCTCGTACGAGATCGGGAAAATGTGGGGCATCAAGGAGAATTTCGGCATAGGAAAAATCTACGATTACGAATTCACACCCCAGGAGATAAAGAACCCTGTCATGAACACGATTCTGCGGAACGGCTGGGCGGTGCGTTTCGGCATGTGGTAACACCTCATCGAGCGCTACCCACAGGACGCCATACTCTGGTTGAGAATATATATTGTTGAAATTCCCGAGAAATCGATAAAAGAATCCTAATCTATTTAATCCCCTTTCGTCTTTTTTAGTCATGCTTATATTTGTTCATGGAATGCTGTCCAATGCCAACGTATGGCACCCAATCATCGATTATTTTGCCGAAAAGGGTTTTTCATGTAAAGCAGTAAATTTAAGAGAAGGTTTAGATTTGAGGAAAGTTCATATCCGGGATTATGTGGATAAAGTAAAGGCAATGGTAACAGAAGACGACATAGTTATAGGGCATTCAATGGGTGGTTTAATCGTCCAGAAATTGGCAGAGGAAACCGGCATAAAGGGCGGCGTTGCCATATGCTCTGCAGCACCAAAAGGGGTGAAGTTTCGCGGTGGCATTGTGTTATCCTCTGCCAAGTATGCACCGAAAGTCATCATGGGGAAGCCGTTTAAAGAAGATTACAAATATGTTAGAAAATATATGTTGGTCGGAGTGAAAGAAGAAGATGCAAGAAGCATCTATGAAAAACTGGAAGAGGAATCAGCAATCGTTACGTATGAACTTGGAATGAATAGGATAGAGGTAGATGAAAAGAAAGTGAATTGCCCCCTTCTTTTCATTGCGACAAGGGATGATAAGCTATGCGCCCCTGAGCTGGTCAAAAGAATAGCCGAGAAATACAATGCAGAATACCAGTTGCACGATGGCTGTCATCATTTTTTTTATGATAACTGGCGAGATATAGCTGAAGGAATCCATGAATTCATAACAAAATTATAGTAACGGATTTGAATCGTTACAACATAACACTCTGGAGAAAACCCGGGAGAACGATAGCCACCGATTCATCGTAAATTCAACTCAAAATTTTTATAAAAATTTACATACTATGTCATGCTAATAATTTCGGAATGCTGAATGCCAGAATGTTTGCGAGAAGCATAATGGCCCTTGCAAGGGTATGCGAAGACGACCCGGAGAAGGTAGACGTAAGGTTGCTCGAAAAGCTGAAGGAGTTCGGATACATAGACAAGGAAGGGCATCTCACGGAATACGGAAAAAAACTGCTATCGTACATCATAGTGCACAGGAAGTATTTTTTTGATGAGTTGGATATGCTGTAAATTCCGGTGCTCCGGCGTGGGATTCATTTTATTGCCCCTGCCACGACCGCCATATCCTCTAAAAATTGCCCTTTCAATGAAGGATTGTATATGGTTGCGGCGGGGTGGTACATCGGGATTATCTTCATCATTGCAACAGGCACGGCATAAATCCTGCCGTGTATTCTCGATATGGGCTCCATTTCAAATCCGTACGACGAGAGAATATACCCGGTTGCAAACTTGCCAAGAGTGCATATAACCCCTGGTTTTATGGCTTCAATCTGTTCGTCGAGATACGGGGAGCAGGATTCTATCTCCTCATCTGCGGGGTCCCTGTTACCGGGGGGCCTGCACTTGACAACATTGGTTATGAACACATCCTTCCTGTCCAGGCCCGCTTCCGCCAGCGCAAAATCCAGAAACTGCCCTGCCCTGCCCACGAACGGCCTGCCCACTTCGTCCTCGTTCTTCCCCGGCGCTTCCCCCACAAACATTATCTCCGTGTTTTCATTTCCGTCTCCGGGCACGGCATTTTTCCTTGTGAGGTGCAGGCGGCAGCGTGTGCAATTTTTCACCCTATCCCCGATTTTCCCGAGTGCGCTCATGATTACCTCGCAAACGGCACCCTTGTTACATGGCCACAGACGTGACAGGAAATGATGAGTGTCTTCTTCTTTATCCTGACGGTGCAGTTCTCGCCCGGCAGCAGGTATGAATGGCATTCCTTGCAGAATCTTCTCTTGTATTGCCACGGAATTCTCACCAGATACTTCATACCAATCCTTCTGGCAATATCCACATATCTGGTTGCAAGCTCCAGCCTGCCTTCCAGCGCCATTTTCTCCGCCATCTCGAAAAGATGATTTATTCTCCTTCTGGCTATCCTCTTCCTTTTCAATCTATAGGGCTTCATCCTGCTCCTCTAAAGTATGCAGTGAATCAGCTCTGGATTTTTATCTTTTGGGTATACTCCCATTTTTCCGTGGATAGCCTTACCCACGTTTCGTTTTTCAGCATGTTTATCCTCCCCAGGATGTGAATAAATTGTGCTCATAGTACTTATTATTTGCGCTTTTTCACCCTCAGAATCATCCTCTCCTTTGCAACCACGACAATGTCATCTCCCTCCCTTATGACATCCGCCTCCCTGCCGGCATCCGCCGCCTCCGCCTCCCATATCATGCCCCGCACCTTTACCTGCCCCTTCGGAGCGATGTCGGTTATTGCAACGCCCTCAATACCGATGAAATCCTCGTCTCCCATCTTGGGCTTTGCCATCCTTGCCTTGATCACGGCGGCAAGGGCGTACGCGAAAAATATACCTATGGCAACCGCCGCTATGATGCTTGTCACACGGAACGAAACAAACCAGTCTGTCGGCATCTCGTATATAGAATTGGCTGCAGGTATTAAAACAATGCCGAAAATGAACGAGATTACCGCGGCTGCCGTCCAGAAACCGAAAGTCGGGGTATGTGCCTCCACCACGATGAATACGAAGGCAAGCACGATGAGCAGGATGCCGGCAGCGTTTATGCCGATATAGGAAAGTCCGTACAGCGCAATTACGAGAAATATCGCCCCCAGGGTTTCCGGCAGATGGAAGCCGGGCGTGAGGAATCCGAATATCAGCCCCAGCATGCCTATGGTGAGCAGGAGCGATGCAATCTGCGGGTCGGTGAGATAGTTTATCATGCGGTCCCTGAAGTTCCATCCTACTGTCACTATCTCGGCACCCTTCAAATCAAGCGTGATATTCTCCTTTCCGTTCAATGCCCCCCTGATTTTCATCCCGTCCGCCTTCTCCACAAGCTCTTCCAGGCTGCCCGCAATTATCTCGATACTGCCGTTCTCCAGTGCCTGTTCCGGGCCAAATGCAAGATTATCTGTCACAAACAGCCGGGCGGCGGTCCCGTTCCTCCCGTGCCGGGCTGCTATACTCCCGATGTAGGAAGCATATGCATTTATCTCCTTCTGCGGTGCCTCCTGAGCCGTGCCTGTAACGGGATTTATGATGCGGGGCTGGCAGGCGCCGACGGCTGTCGAGGGCGCCATTGCCGCAAGGTGGGATGAAAGCAGTATGAACGCCCCTGCCGAAAATGCATATGCGCCTTCCGGTGCGACATAAATTATGACGGGCACTTTTGCCCCCTCTATGTCCTTTATTATTTCCTTCATTGCATCCGAAAGACCTCCGGGTGTGTCCAGCATTATTACGAGAGCCGCCCCTCCGCCCCGCTCCGCAATATCTATCGCCTTCTCGAACTGGTTTTCCGTGCCTCCTGCAATCATGCCGTCGATGTGAGCGACGTAAACCCTTTTTGCCCCGTCGCCCCCATTGGAAATCGGAATGAATGACAGAAGGAAAAACACGAGTAGGACAAGGATGATTCGCTTCACGTGATTATAA
>CAZOAF010000059.1:0-6618 GCA_964577775.1 uncultured Thermoplasmatales archaeon
ACCACAATGAGAATGCAATACGGGCATACGAAAAAATCGGGATGAAGAAACTTCCGTATCACATATTCTCCGAGGATTTACAGGAACCGAAGGGCTGAAATATTTTTATATTGGTATCTTCCTTAACCATAGGGATATTATGAAAAATGGCATCGGGGCAAAATATTTCGAGGATTTTACGCATTTCACGTGTGCAACCGATGATTTCGATGATGCCGACGGGGTAATATTTGGCATTCCATATGACCGAACGGTTTGCTACCGCCCTGGGGCGAGATTCGGGCCAGGGGCAATAAGGGAGGCGTCGTGGGGAATAGAGACGTACAGCCCCGTTCTAGAAAAGGACGTGGTTGACGTCAAAATGTGCGATTTGCATGATATCTCACTGTTCGGCAGTGCGGAGGACATATTCAACGATATCACATCGGTTTCGGAAGAAATTGTCGGCAAAGGGAAAAAGATATTTGCATTCGGTGGTGAGCATTCCGTTACCTATCCAATTGTCAGGGGCATAAAGAACATCCTGGGAGATGTTGCAGTCATCCAGTTTGATGCCCACTGCGATTTGAGGGACGAGTATCTCGGTGATAAATTTTCCCATGCGTGCGTGATGAGGAGATGCTACGAAACCACACGGAGCATTTACCAGTTTGGAATAAGGAGCGGGGAGAGGGAGGAATGGGAATTTGCCAAAAATACAAAACTCTCAATGAAGATGATGGGAAAAGAAGATACCGATAAAATAGCAGAGGAGGGAAAGCCGGTGTACGTGACAATAGATATGGATATTCTTGACCCTGCGTTTGCCCCCGGCGTGGGTACGCCGGAGCCGTGCGGGTTTTCAACGCAGGAACTGCTTTCATCTCTCTACAATTTGAGGAAAATAAGGGATAGCATCGTAGGTTTCGACGTTGTCGAACTATCGCCTGTTTACGATTCTGGAGGCATCACGGCTGTGGCTGCGGCAAAAATAGTGAGAGAAATGGTCTTGATGGCGCTCGGGTGATGCATGGAAAAAGAATTGAGATGCCCGAAATGCGGGAGTAATAATGTGGGCATAGATCTGAGGGTTCCGTGGTCAACAGACGGGCTTGTTCCCGAACAGCACATATTTCTGGAATGCAGGGACTGCGGCTATACCATCTCCATCGATAAACTCGGAAAAAGGTGAATGTCCGATTGCATACAATTTTTTATTCCGGTAATATTTTCGTTAAAATGTTCACATAAACGGGCACATAACAAACAAAATAATAATATAAAATTTTTTTTTTGTGTATTTGAGAAAATTATTTATAATGGGATGTCCATATATCTCTTAGATGAATCTAGTAAATAAAATATTAGAGAAACATCTTGTTGAGGGGGAACTGGAGAGCGGTTCCGATATTTCTATAAAAATTGACCAGACACTTACCCAGGACGCAACCGGCACAATGGCTTACCTCGAATTCGAGGCAATGGACATTCCGAGAGTCAGAACAGAGTTAAGTGTCAGCTACGTTGACCATAACACCCTTCAATCGGATTTTAGAAATGCTGACGACCATCGATACCTGCAGTCCGTGGCGGCTCGCTACGGTTTGTACTTCTCACGTCCGGGGAACGGCATATGCCACCAGATACACCTTGAGAGGTTTGCACGCCCCGGAAAGACCTTGCTGGGGAGTGACAGCCACACCCCCACAGCAGGCGGGGTCGGCTCGCTGGCGATAGGCGCAGGCGGGCTGAATGTCGCGGCTGCGATGGCGGGAGAGCCGTTCACTCTGAAATGCCCCAGGGTTGTGGGTGTCCGTCTTACCGGAAAGCTTTCGCCGTGGGTGTCTGCAAAGGATGTCATACTTGAACTTTTGAGAAGGGTCGATGTTAAGGGCGGAGTCGGCAAGGTGTTCGAGTATTTCGGTCCCGGTGTGGAAACGCTGAGCATTCCGGAGAGGGCAACGATAACCAACATGGGCACGGAGACGGGTTCCACGACAAGCATTTTCCCGAGTGATGATGTAACCCGCCGATGGTTCGAGGCCCAGGGAAGGGCGGAGCAGTGGGTGGAGGCGAAGGCAGATGACGAGGATTACGACGAAATCATAGAAATCGATTTAAGCGAAATAGAGCCGATGGTGGCACTTCCCCACAGCCCCGGAAACGTGAAAAGGGTGAGAGAGGTTGAGGGCATGGAGGTTCAGCAGGTTACCATAGGCTCGTGCACAAACTCATCTCTCAGGGATTTGAAAATCGTCGCCCAGATACTGAAGGGGCATACCGTATCGCCCAATCTGTCCTTGCTTATCAATCCCGGCTCACGTCAGGTTGTCGAGCATCTGGTCGAGAGCGGCGAGTATAACTATCTGGTCGAGGCAGGTGCCAGGATAATAGAGAATGCATGCGGTCCATGCATAGGTATGGGCGGTGCCCCTCCTTCCGGCTCGGTGAGTGTCAGGACATACAACCGCAATTTCGAGGGAAGGAGCGGGACGAAGGATGCAGGTATTTTCCTTGTAAGCCCGGAGACCGCAGCCGCTACAGCAATAAAGGGCGTCCTCACAGACCCCAGAGACATGGGGACGGCCCCCCGCATAGAACTTCCGGACCGATTCATAGTGAAGGACAACATGATAATCCCGCCGATTCCCGCAGGGGAGGCGAAGGGGGTGGAGATACTGAGAGGGCCGAACATAAAGCCCCTGCCGGATTTTCCGCCGCTGCCCGAGAAGATGAACGGGGAAATCCTGCTGAAGGTGGAGGACAACATAACAACGGACCACATCATGCCTGCGGGCGCAAAGATTTTGCCTTTGAGGAGCAACATACCGGAAATATCGAAGTACGTTTTCTCCCAGGTTGACGAGACCTTTTCTGGAAGGGCGATGGAGAAGCACGGCGGTTTCATAGTCGGCGGGGAGAACTACGGGCAGGGCTCGAGCAGGGAGCATGCCGCCATAGCCCCGAAGTATCTGGGGATAAAGGCGGTCATTGCGAAATCATTTGCCCGCATCCACAGGGCGAATCTGATAAATTTCGGGATACTGCCGCTCACATTTGCAGACACATCGGATTACGATAAAATCGAGCAGGGGGACGAAGTGGAACTGGTAGTCGGTCGCCTGCCGCACGAGATGATTCTGAGAAACATTACGAAAGGAGAGGAGTATAGGGTGAAGCATGACCTTGGCGACAAGGAGAGAGAGATAATGATGACAGGCGGTTTGCTTCCCTGGATAAAAAACAAAGTTGGGAGTTAAAAACAAAATGAAGAAAAAGGAGGAGTAAAATGGCACAAAGAGGAATTAGGGAATATGATGCAAAGCGCATGCTTGCAGCGTATCTGCCGGAGTTTTCCGGCGGGAAATTCAAACTGCCCGAGGAGCGCGCTCTGGTAACGCCCGCCCGTTCAATCGACGAGGCGGCAAGCGAACATCCGTGGATAAAGGAGAAGAAACTTGTGGTGAAGCCCGACCAGCTTTTCGGAAAAAGGGGAAAGCACGGATTGATTTTGCTGAACGCGGATTTCGATGAGGCAAAGCGCTGGATAGAGGAAAGGATGAACAGCCTTGTGGAAATAACAGGAGTCAAGGGTAGACTCACACATTTTCTTGTCGAACCGTACATCGAGCACGATGAGGAATACTACATCGCTATAAAGGATGACCGTGAAGAGGACCACATTTATTTTTCAACGGCAGGGGGAGTTGACATAGAGGAGAACTGGGACAAGGTCATAACAATCGACGTTCCCATTGACAGGGATATGGACGACATGGATATCAGGGCGGAGCTTTCGAAGCAGATTCCGGAGGACAAACTGGAGACAATGGAGGCATTTGTGAAGGCATTGTACAGATTCTACAAAGAACTTTACTATGCTATGCTCGAACTCAACCCGTTCACCATCGTGAATGGAAATGAAATCATACCCCTCGACACGGTTGCAAAACTTGATGACACCGCCGCATTCTGGATGGCAAAGAAATGGGGCGACATAGAATTTCCGGCTCCCTTCGGCAGGGATTTGACGCCGGAGGAGAAATACATCAAAGAGCTGGACGAGAAATCCGGAGCAAGCATGAAACTCACGATTCTGAATCCGAAGGGCAGGATATGGACAATGGTCGCAGGAGGAGGAGCAAGCGTGATTTATACGGATACAATAGTTGACCTTGGTTATGGCAATGAACTTGCAAACTACGGCGAGTACAGCGGAAACCCGACAACTGATGAAACATACGAGTATGCAAAAACCATACTTGATTTAATGACAAGAGAGAAAGACCCGAGGGGCAAGATACTTATTATCGGAGGAGGAATCGCTAATTTTACAGACGTTGCCAAAACATTCCAGGGGATAATAAAGGCGTTGAAAGAATACAAGCAAAAATTGCAGGAGCATAATGTGAAAATATATGTCAGGAGAGGAGGACCCAACTACCAGGAAGGTCTGCGCCTGATGAAAGAACTCGGAAAGGAGATTGGTATTCCCATAGAGGTCTACGGACCGGAGATGCATATGACAAGAATTGTTAAACTTGCTCTCGAAGGAGGTGAGCAATAATGGAAGATTATGAACTGTTTAATGAAAAGACAAGGGCGATTGTTTACGGAAATCAGCAGCGTGCCATTCAGAGAATGCTCGATTTCGATTATCTCTGCAGGAGGGAAAAGCCGTCAGTGGCTGCGGTCATAAATCCCACAAGGGACGGATACATAAAGGTATTTTTCGGCACGAAAGAGATACTCATACCGATGTACCGGAAACTGGAGGATGCGGTGACCCGCCATCCCGAGGCGGATGTCATGGTGAACTTTTCCTCGTATCGTTCCGCATACCAGACAACGAAGGAAGCACTCGAGACGGATACGATAAGAACCGTAGCGGTCATAGCAGAGGGCATGCCAGAGCGTCGCGAGAGGGAAATCGCCCATCTTGCCAGGGAAAAGGGCAAGTGGATAATAGGGCCTGCGACAGTCGGCGGGCTGAGGGCAGGGGCATTCAAGATAGGAAACACCGGCGGTGCAATAGACAATCTCAAGTCGCTCAAACTCTACCGCCCCGGCTCTGTGGGACTTGTTTCAGTATCGGGCGGCATGGTAAATGAGATGTTCAACATAATCCAGCAGAACAGCGACGGTGTTTACGAGGGGATAGCGATAGGCGGGGACCGGTATCCGGGTTCAACGCTTGTGGACCATCTTTTGAGATATGAGAAGAATCCCGATATAAAGATGATGGTCATGCTCGGCGAGGTCGGCGGAACGAAGGAATACGAGGTTGTCGAGGCGTTGAAGGCCGGAAAGATAACAAAGCCGCTGGTTGCATGGGTCACCGGCACGTGCGCCAAGGTTTTCACGGGCGAGGTGCAGTTCGGTCATGCGGGAGCAAAGAGCGGTGCGGCAAGCGAGTCTGCTGATGCAAAGGCAGCGGCACTGAAAGAGGCAGGAGCCATCGTGCCGAACTCATTTGACGAACTCGGAGATGTGATAAACCGTGTTTACCGGGAACTCAAAGAAAAAGGAAAGATTCCCGAGAGGAAAGAAGTCGAGCCCCCTGTTGTGCCGCTTGATTACGACAAGGCGCTGAAGGAAGGGAAGATAAGAAAGCCGAGGAATTTCATATGTACCATATCGAACGATAGGGGCGAGGAGCTGATGTATGCCGGCATACCCATATCTAAAGTCATAGGGGATGACATAGGGGTCGGCGGGGTGGTGGGGCTTCTCTGGTTCAAGAAACTTCTGCCCGAGTACGCACGCAAATTCATAGAACTTGCGGTAATGATTACCGCGGACCACGGGCCTGCTGTCAGCGGCGCCCACAATGCGATAATAACATCGAGGGCGGGGAAGGATATCATCGATGCACTGGCTTCCGGCCTGCTGACGATAGGTCCGAGATTCGGTGGTGCAATAGCGGATGCCGCGAAGTATTTCAAGAGCGCACATGAGCGGGGACTCACACCCGAGGAGTTCGTGGACGAGATGAAGGCAAAGGGGATGTACATTCCCGGAATAGGACATAGAGTCAAAAGCGTTCAGAATCCTGATAAAAGGGTTGAACTGCTGAAGGAGTATGCATTCAATAACTTCCCGAAGACAGACCTGCTGAACTATGCCCTCGAGGTGGAAAAGATAACGACAGCAAAGAGAAACAATCTCATACTAAACGTTGACGGATGCATAGGCATTCTATTCGTCGATTTGATGAAGAATACGGGCATGTTCACCGAAGAGGACATAGACGAGTTCATAAACATGGGCGGTCTGAATGCATTGTTCGTTCTCGGCAGGAGCATAGGTTTCATGGGTCATGCCATGGACCAGAAGAGACAGAAGGCACGTCTGTACCGTCATCCGTATGATGATGTACTCTATATCTCTCCCGAAGAGGAGAAAGAAATGTTTGGAGGTGAATAATGTACGAAAAGGAAATAGAAAAGGCAAAGGAACACTTCGGGAGGCTTGTAGAAGAGCAGCTCGAGCGAGTGGAAAAGTTGAAGAAGGAAGATGAATGGATAGATTACTCCAAGATAAAGCCAATAATCATAGGAATTGTTGGCGGAGATGGAATAGGTCCGTACATAAGCAAGGAAGCAAAAAGAATCCTGGAGTTTTTGCTGAAGAAAGAAA
>CAZOAF010000060.1:0-6558 GCA_964577775.1 uncultured Thermoplasmatales archaeon
GCCCTTGCCTTTGCCTCATCGAGTTTGTCCAAATCTGGACCGCCGGCCTGCGCCACCTCCTTCCTGCCGCCGCCCCGCCCCCCCAGTATGCGCCCCGCTTCCACAGCCACGGTCGTGCAGTCCACGTTCACGTCCGGCGAGCGGGCAATGCGTATCATCGCCGATTTTTCCGTTTTGCCGGGGGAGATGACAACCGATTTGCCCCCGGATGTGATGCTCTTTATTGCCGACGGCGCCATGTCATCCTGTGTGACTATCTTCACCCCGTTGAACACCTCGACGGCGGCGGCATCCTTCTGAAGGTTTTCGACCTGCTTGCGAAGTTTTTTCCACTCGCGGAAGAATCTCTCGACGGTTTTCGGAAGAACAGCAGTATCAACGTTGAGTATGCCGGCAGCCTTACGGAGCAGTTCCTCCTGTTCCTGCACGTACTCGAGTGATTTGTAACCGGCGGCAAACTTTATTCTCTCCACGCCGTCCTGTATGCGCTCCGTTCCCGTGATTTTTATGAGTCCTATTTCCGCAGTGTTATCTACATGGGTGCCGCCGCATGCCTCCACCTCCGTGCCGGGAATGCTGACCACCCGGAGTATTTTTCCTTTGGGTGCACCGCCCTGGTAGAGATGCATGCCGTATTTCTTCTCCGCCTCGCCTATCGGGAGCCACTCCTTCACAACAGGCTTTGCCCCCATGACAACGGAATTTGCCTCCCGCTCTATCATCCTGACCTCCTCGGGCGATATCCTTCTGAAATGGGAGACATCCAGGCGTGCCTCGTTCTCGTCGAGATATGAACCCCTCTGCCATATGTGGTTTCCCAGCACCTTCCTCGCAGATGCATTTATGATGTGGGTTGCCGTGTGATGGCGCATGGATGCATACCTTCTCTGCCAGTTTATCTCTCCCTCGATTTTCCCCCCGGATATTTTGTTTTTGCCATCGATTATGTGAATGACCGCATCGCCGCTCTTTTCCGCCCTTGAGACATCGAATTTCTTCCCGTTCTGGACAAGCACGCCCGTATCGGAATCCTGCCCCCCGCCTTCGGGATAGAAAAGGGTTCTGTCAAGTATCACCCCTGTCCTGCCCCCAACATCCCCCGCCCAGAGAACGGTGGCATCGAATTTTCTCTCGTAAGGCCTGTCGTAGAACATCAACTCTGTTTTGTATTCAAATTTCTTTTCGCCCCCCGGTCCCTCCAACTCCTCCGCCTCCTCCGCCCCGCCGGATGCATGACTGTGAAGTTCCGCCACCATAGAGTAGAAATTTTCGGGTATGCTTATTCCCGATATTTCCTCCACCATCTCCGGAGGTATGCCGTATGTATCGTAGAACTGCACGAGTTTTTCGACGGATACGCTTTTCTCCCCCCCGATGTACCGGGAAACTATTCTCCTTCCCTTCTCGAGCGTTGCACGGAACTTCTCTGTCTCCAGATTCAGCATCTCACGGATGACATCGCCTCCCTCCGCCATCTCAGGGAAGTCGCGGGAAAGCTGCTTCCGGTGCATGTCCACGATATCCGCGAGCGACATGTCGGCGCCTATGCGGGAAAGGAGGCGCAGCGCCCTTCTTATAAGCAGCCTTGCAAGGTATCCCTCCTCGGCATTGGACGGAACAACCCCGTCGTTCAGCATGAATGCAAGGCATCTCGTATGGTCCGCAATCGCATATATGTCATGCATACTTGCTTTTTCTCTTGCCTTACCCTTAATAGTTTTTATCACATCCGGAAATATGGAATCGTAAACGGTCGGGGAGCCGTTGGTGAGCCATACAAGACGCTCCAGCCCGTAGCCCGTGTCCACTATGCGCATGGACATCTCGGAGTACCTTTCACCGTTGACCTCGTACTTCCCGTTTTTGTCCTTCTCGAGATTCATGAAGACGAGCGTTGCAACCTCCATGCCGGAAACAAGCACCTCCAGGCATGCCCCCGCGTTGCCCCCGCCGTGCCACTCCCCCTCCTTATAAGTGACCTTGTCCTTTCCTATTCCGAGCTCCTCGAGAAAATCGCTGCAGTATCTTATTGTCTCCTCGCTCCAGTAAACATCCTCGTGGTTGTTGAACGCATGGTGCCCCATCATCTCGAACATCGTGAGATGCCTTCCGCTCCTCCCCACCTCGTCCAGGTCGTTCAACCTTATGCTGGGCTGGGATATGACAAGCGGGTTGGCGGGCGGCGGCACGTCGCCGGATGTCACATGGGGCTGAAAGTCGGCTATCGATGCGATGGTCAAATAAACGTCGGAGCGCCATCTTGCAACCACGGGATACCGGTTCAGCCTCGTGTGCCCGTGACGCTCGAAAAACGAGAGAAACGATTCTCTCATGGATGAAAGGTCATGCTTTTTGTTCCCTTCCGGGTTGCCTATGAAGGAGTATGGGACGCACGGTGCATCGCCGCACAGCTCCTGTGAACCGTCGGTTGTCCAGAAGTATGCACCGCAATTCCTGCATTTCTTTCTGACAAATCCTTCCTGCTTGAAGAAGTCCAGCTGAAGTGATTTCTGCAAATCCGACTGCATTCTGCCTATATATGGGGAGGTTTTATAAAAAGTTTGATGGATGGTTCAAATATGGTACTTCTTGTATATCTCCATTCTCACGGGGCATTTGCAAACTTTCCCGTCTCCGTAATACATCCTGTAGTTGCAGTAAACGGCCCCGTCGCCCTTCACGAATAGAACGCTGTCATTCACTGCGTATTCCACCCCGCACATATGCCGCCCCTTACCGTCAAGGCACGAAAAATCTCTGTCGCAATCAACTGCTTTCCGCAGTATCTCGTCTTCCAGTTCGATATTCCCCATACTTATGTCCATATCGGTCGTAGCCATGCCAATCATAAAACCAGTGGAAAAGGGTATTTATACGCTCTGTCAAATGGTGTTGACAAAAGAAGCAAATAATGAAGTGATATTTATAAAATTTGTCAAGAGTTGTTGACAACAATCTCAACCCCGTCTGGAAATTGCGGGTTTGCACAACCCTTATATAAGCCTCCCTTTTTTGACTTCGATGCTGGACGGACTGGGAGATGCCCTTCGCGGCACGCTCAAGAAAATCGCAAATGCACCCCATATCGATGCTTCGCTCATCAAGGAGGTGGTGAGAGACATACAGCGGGCGCTCATCCAGTCCGATGTCAACGTACCGCTCGTTCTGAAAATTTCCAAGAAAATAGAGAAAAGGGCACTGGAGGAAAAGCCCCTTCCAGGAATGAGCAACCGCGAGCACGTCATAAGAATCGTCCACGACGAGCTTTCCAACATGCTCGGCAGGGGGAGGGAGCTGCCCCTCAAGAAGCAGGTCATAATGATGGTCGGGCTTTACGGGCAGGGAAAGACAACGACATGCGGGAAACTCGCAAAGTACTTCCAGAAGAAGGGGCTCAGGCCCGCACTCATCGCAGGCGATGTCCACCGCCCCGCCGCATACGACCAGCTCAAGCAGACGGCGGACAGGATAAACGTACCGGTCTACGGCGGCGGGAAGGATGCGGTGAAGGTCGTGAAGGAGGGGCTCGAGAAGCTGAGGAAGTACGATGTCATCATCGTGGACACCGCAGGAAGGCACAGCCTCGAGGACGATTTGATAAAGGAAATGAAGAAGATTTTCAAGGTTTCCAATCCCGACGAGAAGATACTCATAATGGATGCCTCGACGGGGCAGCAGGCAGGCCCGCAGGCGAAGGCGTTCAACGATGCCATCGGAATCACAGGCGTCATACTCACGAAGATGGACGGGACGGCGAAGGGGGGCGGCGCCCTCTCGGCGGTGGCTGAGACAGGAGCGCCCATTCTCTACATGGGTACGGGGGAGCATGTCGACGATTTGGAAAAATTCGATTCCACACGCTTTCTTTCCCGCCTGCTCGGAATGGGCGACATACAGAGCCTGCTGGAGAAGGCGGAGGAGCTGGCAAAGGCGAAGGGAAAGAAAAATCTCGAAAAAAGCGCCCGCAACATAATGTCGGGCAAATTCACCCTCAAGGACATGTACGAGCAGATGGAGATGGTGTCCGGCATGGGCTCTCTCAGCAAGATAGCGGAGATGCTTCCCGGAGGGCTGGGACAGAAAATGAAGGGGGCGGACATGCAGCAGACCCAGGAACGACTTAAGAAATTCCGCAGTCTGATGGACTCCATGACGGAAAAGGAGATGGAGGAACCGCACCTCATAAAATCGTCCCGCATGAACCGCATAGCGAGAGGGGCGGGACTGGAACCCCGGGATGTCAAGGAACTTCTCAAATATTACAATACATCCAAGAAAATGATGAAGGGACTTTCCAACAAGAAGGCGCAGCGACGTTTGATGCAGCAGCTCAAGTTCAGCTGATTTTTGCAACTACCTGAGACCGAACTCCTCGAGTTTCATTCTTTTTCTTTCCTTTTCGAGAAAATGATACACCGTGGAGTGGTTTGAGCCCTTCAACAACATTTCCACGGCCCTCATGGCAACATCCATTCCACCGACCTTTCCTATTATTCCCACCGTCGTTCCGTAGACAGATATTTTCGCGTCTGTCGCGTACTCTATCGCCTCCCTCATCTTTCCGTCCTTGCCTATTATGCGCCCTGCAACGCGGTGTACGCCCCTTGTTTTTTTGCCAACATAGTCCCTTATGTCCATCAACTCGAAGTAGTAATTCTCGTCGAACAGAAGCATCGCATGCTGCGGGGAGAATCCCCTTCCTATTGCCTTCACCACGTTATGGGCATCGAATTCCGCAACTGCATCATCGCTGGTTATCGTGACATCGCCTGTTTTCGAATCCACCTTGAGTTTCACCCCGCGCTCCTCTATCATCTTCTTGATTTCACCGTCCTTGCCTATGAGAACGGCAACCCTATCAAGCGGTATTTTCACGAATTTCATTTTTCTCCTCCAGAATCTCTTTCATAACCTCATCCCTGTCAACCTTAAAAAACTTCCCGAAGAACCTCGATATGTTGGAAACATCCCTCTTGAGAAACTCCATTGCCATGGGATTATCCGACTTTATAGTCTGTCCCACATCTATGATAACAGGTCCCTCGTGGAACAGTATGTTGTACTCCGAAAGGTCGGCATGTACCAGTCCCGCCTTCTTATACATCACGGAAATGCTATCCACAACCTCCCGGAATACCCTCTCCGGCTCGTCCATCTCGACGTCCTTCAGCAGCGGGGCTGGAACCTCCTCCGTTCCTATGTACTCCATGACTATCACATTGCCCTCGTTGGCGATGGGCTCCGGCACCCGCACGCCCGCCCGGCGGAGGCGGGATAGGTTGTTGAATTCCTTCTGCGACCATGCATAAATTATACTCCTGCGGTTTTTTTTGACGTTCGAGAGCCCGTCATACTGGAGATACTTCGATATGTTCCGGAATGTGACCGTATTTACGCGGTAAATCTTAACGGCCACGAATCCATTCTTTCCCTTCCCGCGGAATACGTTTCCCTCCTTTCCGGTCGATATCGGGAAATCGATTATGTCCACCACCCCCCTGTTCATGAGTTTCATCAGAATCATGAGTGTGGATTTGTCAAAAACCTCGCCCTCTGTCCTGCCCGACAGAAAATCCTCAAAATCAGCCTTCCATTTCATATTTAGAAAACATTTATGCTGTCGGGAATCTTGTGCCTCCTTGCAAGGTTTGATGCCTGCGTCGGCGTGTAGGAGTA
The DNA here is from genome assembly GCA_964577775.1 of uncultured Thermoplasmatales archaeon. Classification (GTDB taxonomy): domain Archaea; phylum Thermoplasmatota; class E2; order UBA202; family DSCA01; genus VBQP01. Next base: position 5,677 of record CAZOAF010000060.1, read on the forward strand.
TATGATGTCCGCCTTGTCATCCTGAAAATCCCACGGACGGACAATTAGGAGATTGCCGGTTCTTATCCACTTTCTCTTCTTTATCCGCCCCCTTATCCGCCCCATCCTGGACTTGCCGTCCTCGCATACCACCCTGACCCTGCTCCCCCCCACCAGTTGATCAGCAACCGCAAACATCTCCCCCTTGCTGCGATTGGGAAGGCGTATTCTAACATACTCGCTTCCCTCTTCTCCGTATTCGCTTTCCCCATTCTTTTCTTCTTCCAAATTATCAGAGATAAATATGGCTTCCATATATGTAAGTATCGGAATTGGATTACTGTTCAAAAGTTGCGATGACAGGTACATGGTCCGAAGGGCGGGGCATTTTTCTCATGTTCCGGTCTATCCTGCAGGAAGTGCATCTCTCCGCCATATTTCCGGATGCCCATACATGGTCGACCCTCATGCCCATGTTTCTTCCGAACGAAGCATTTCTGTAGTCCCACCACGTGAATTCCCCGGAGTCTTCGTTTTTTGCCCTGAACAAATCCACGAATCCCCACTCCTTCAGATAAGACAACGCTTCCCTCTCGTCTTCATGAAAGCCTATCGTATTGCGCAGCGCTTCTGCATCGTACACATCGATTTCATCTGGCGCAACGTTAAAGTCACCGAGCAGAATGACATCGTCTCCCGATGAATCAAAATTTCCATCAAGATACGCACGGAGGTTCCCCATAAAATCCAGTTTGTAATAGAAATACTCCGATTCCGGGATTTTTCCCTGAGGAAAATATGCATTTATGATTGTGATACCATCTACGGATACCTGCAGTATGCGTTTATGCCCCTGCTCGATTTCGTCGAAATCCGTTTTTATCCCGTCAAAAGGGTATCTGG
>CAZOAF010000061.1:0-6510 GCA_964577775.1 uncultured Thermoplasmatales archaeon
GCAGATTGACTTATTGCACGGAATGCCCGCCGTATTTCTCAAGCGCCTCTATGACCGACAGCTTTTTCCCCATCAAAAATCTCTCGAGAGAGCCGCCACCTGTCGATATGTACGAGATTCTGTCAGCCATTCCGAATTTGCCAACTGCGGCAACAGTATGCCCGCCCCCTACAACCGAAAATGCCCGCGATGACGCAACAGCCTCAACGATTTTCTTGGTGCCATGTCCAAACTCCTTATCCTCAAAAACGCCCATGGGCCCCGAGAGCAGCACCGTCGAGGCGCCGCCTATCTCCTCGCCGAATATTTTCGCTGTTCCGCTTCCTATATCCTTTATGTTGTTTTCCTTCCCAACATCACCCACATCTATCTCCCTCCTCCCGCCGTCATCTATTGCAACATCGACGGGCAGTACCAATCTGTCTCCGAAATCCCTCAGAATGCCCTCCACCTCTGCCCCCTCCTCCTCCGATGCCCCGACCAACCCCAGGAAAACATTTCCCGGCACACCCCCGAGCAAGATTTTATCCGCCACGCCCCGCTCCAGCAGATTTTTCATGACCTTTATTGCATTCGAATACTTTGCACCTCCGAATATGAAAATGCACGGCCTCTCCGGTTTTTCCATGATTTTCGACAGTGTCCTGACCTCCTTCTCCATCAGCCGGCCTGCGCATGACGGCATGACCGGAATGAACCCGACGAGTGAGCACTGCGAGCGGTGAGCTGCGGCAAACGCATCATTCACGAATATATCTGCAAGCGGCGCAAGAGATTGAACAAGGGTTGAGTGAGAATGCTCCTCCGCCGTTTTTTTGTCCCTCTCCCCCTCGAACTTTCTGACATTGTCAAGCATGAGAACCTCCCCCTTCCCGAGTTGCCCTATCGCCTCCCTTGCCTTATCGCCGTATATGTCGTCAACATACCTCACCCCCGTACCGAGTTCATCCGAAAGTGCCTCCGCATGTTTCTCAAGCCCCGTGAAGTCCCACCCCCCCGGCCTTCCCTGATGTGCAAGAATGACGATTTTGCCCCCCTTCTCCATCAATTCCTTTACGGTCGGCACAACCCTCTTTATCCTTGACGTGTCGATTATCTCCATGGTTTCGGGGTCGAGCGGCGAGTTTATATCTGCCCTCAGCAGAACCGTCTTTCCATCAAAATCAAAATCATCCATAGTGGGAAGCATGATATGCTATGGAAACCGCCTAAATAAATTTTTCACATCAGCACTTTCCCTTCAGAAATCTAGTCATCCCCTCTTTGAATTCGTCCCTTGCAAGCGCAGCCTCGACATTCATCTTTATCCAGTCCAGTTTGTCCCCCAGATCGAAACGCCTTCCCTCGAACCGGTATGCATAAACCTTCTGCCTCCCCATCAATATTCTTATCGCGTCCGTGAGCTGTATCTCCCCGCCCTTCCCAACACCCGTTTCCCCGATGCAGTCGAATATATCCGGTGTGAAGACGTATCTGCCCATGACGGCAAGGTTTGACGGCGCCTCCCCGACGGACGGCTTCTCCACTATATCCTCCACCTCGCACAGCCTGCCGCTGCCGCCGCACTTCACTATGCCGTATCTGTCAACCCATTCCGGCGGCACCTCGCCGACCCCGATTACCGGAGATTTGACGGAATCGAACCGCTCCATGAGTTGCCCTATGCAGGGTTTTTCCGAAAATATTATGTCGTCTCCCAGCAACACCGCAAAGTCATCCCCGTCGACGTGCTTTTTTGCGCATGAAATCGCATGTCCCAGCCCCATCGGTTTCTTCTGACGGATGTAATGTATGTCGGCCATGTCAGATATGCTCCTTATCTCTTCCAGTTTCTTAGTATCATTCCTTTCCTTCAGTATGCTCTCCACCTCGTATGATACGTCGAAATAATCCTCTATGGACTGCTTCCCCCTCCCCGTGATAATCAGAATGTCGTCCATGCCGGCGTTCACCGCCTCCTCAACAACGTAGTGTATGGCGGGCTTGTCCACCACGGGCATCATCTCTTTGGGCATGCTCTTCGTGGCCGGAAGGAATCGTGTGCCCAGACCTGCTGCCGGAATGACGGCTTTCATAATCTGAAATTGATGCGTTGCATTTATTATTTGTGTTTTAAAATATGGTGCGGGGGGTCAGTATAGAGCGCAGGAGAACGATTATGGGTATTATCTCCAGCCTGCCCACCCACATGTTTATTATGAGCATGATTTTTGCAACCGGGTCCATGCCCGCAGAGGTTATCCCCGTTGAAAGCCCCACGTTTCCCTGGGCAGAGCAGACCTCGAATATCACGTTGTCAAGGCTGCCGGTGGTCGTGAGAAGCAGCACTATGACGCCCACGAAGAGCAGTATCATCCAGAGAAATGACATCACAGCAGCCTCGTTGACCTCTCGCATCGCCTCATCGCTGTTCAGTATTTTCCCGCCGAGACGGTGGCTGAACGAACTGTTGGGGGGCAGAAAAACCTCCTTCACCCTCCACCCCGCACCCTTGGCGAGCAGTATCGCCCTGAAAAGCTTTATTCCGCCCGCCGTCGACCCCGCCGCCCCTCCGATGACCATTGCAAATGACAGAATCATCTTCGAAGACGGTAGCCACGATGCTATGTCCGCGGTCTGGAACCCCGTACACGTCAGTGCCGATGCGAACTGGAATGCCGAATACTTGAACGACTGCATGAAGTTGGAATACGAGTCCATGTTCAGCAGCGTGAGGGCAACCATGCCGGAGAACACTATGAAAAGCAGGGCCTGCGTCTGGGCATCCTTGAAGAACTTCTTTATCCTGCCGTTGAGAAGGTCGTAGTGGGCTGCAAATGATATCGCGCCTGCCACCATCACGGGAATGAGAATTATCTGGGCAATCACACCGTAAGACGCTATACTGTCGTCCTTAACGGAAAAACCGCCTGTCGAAAGCCCCGTCATCGCATGGTTTATCGCCTCCCATACAGGCATGCCGGCAACAAGGAGGGCAGCTATGGCTATCCCGGTGTAAAGCAGGAATATCCACCATATGCTCTTCACCGTCGAGATTATGCTGGGATGTATCTTCTCGTCCCTCGCCTCGGAGCGGTAAAGGGTGAAGGAGCCTGTCCCGGGGCGTGCAAGGATAATCAGCGTGAGAACTATCACCCCCACCCCGCCGACCCACTGCGTGAACGTCCGCCAGAACTGTATGGTATACGTAAGCCCTTCCTCGTGCGTTATCATCGTCAGCCCCGTGCCCGTCCATCCCGCAACCGACTCGAAGAAAGAAGAGAGGAAATCCATGTTCTCTATGAAGTAAAATGGTATGGACGAGATGAGCGATATTACCAGCCAGGATATGGCGGCGATGACCATTGCATGCTTTATCTTGGGCTCCCCGTTCTCCCGCCCTCCGAGAAGGCGGAATACCCCCCCTACAACCAGGAATGTCAATGCGGTTGCGGTTATCCAGACCATGCCCTCATGCTCTTTGAATAGGAGGGATACGATGTTCACTAAAAAAGTTGCCACTCCAACAGTTAGCAGTATTGCACCCGTATCTCTCAAAATGATTTTCAAATCTTTCATTTAGCTCGAAGATTACTTTTTCTTGGTAAACAGTTCCATTGCCTTGTCTATCTTGTCCTCCCGCGCCAGCACCGTTACGGAATCGCCCGCCGAGAGGCTTGTATCGGGTATGGGAATTATTATGTCCGAGTTTCTCTCTATCGCTATTATGGAAACCCTCTTTGGCAGGTTTATATCCTTGAGTTTCTTGCCAACGATTTTCGACTGCTCCGGAAGGACTATCTTGAATATCTCGGCATGCCCCCCCAGACTCATGAAATCCTTTATCATGGGGCGCTTTATGGCCCTGTACATGTAGTTTGCCATCAGCGTGTTGGGATTGCCCACAATATTTGCTCCCTTCTCTATGAACATGGGACGGTTTTCCTCGTTGTTCACCACCGAAACAAGAGAGCGCACGCCCACGTTCTTTGCAAGAGATATGACAAGCAGGTTCGTTGCATCGTCCGCAGTGGTCACTACCGCGTCCGCCCTGTTTATCTCCGCGTTTTCCAGCGTTTCCTTTACCGTTGCGTCCGCGTTGATGATAACCGCGTCATATTTCTTGGAGAACTCGTCGCACTTCTCCTTGTCCTTCTCTATGACAACAACATCGTCCTTGTTTTTTAGGGCAATATCCGTGAGTTTCTGACCGATACCGCCTGCCCCTACTATCAGTATATACATATTCTCCCCTGTCTATGGCACACCATAATTTGAACGGTGTTATTAAATTTTTCTCTGCTCCATCTGAAAACCGCCATCATATGCACCGGATTGCCCCCAACTCCAATGTAAGGGCAGATGATAACTGCATCAACCATATATAAACATGGTATGCGCACGGATGAACGGGACGGATGCGCCGGCCAACTCCGTCGCTACTCCGACAGCGGCAAATATCTTCGAGTTCATGATTAAAAATGAGATAACGGTTAAAAAGACTGTCAGGGAGTCAGTCGCTTGAGACGTATGTATTCTATGCCGCTGCCGACAACCGCGAAAATCATCTGCTTCCTCACGGAGTTTGCAAGCCGGACAGCCCTGCTTATCTCCGTCCATGTCGACATGTAATTTTCCGGTATCACGTGCACGAGATACTGGGCGTGCCCCTCCCCTATCTGCTCACGGTAAACCCTGAAATGCGAGCCGAACTTGAACCCCGTCTTCGGGATAAGCCCCGCCTTTCTCAGATCCCTGTATGCACACAGTCTCCTCTCTATGTCGGGCTGTATCTTCCTTGCGTATCTGATGGTGCTTTTCGGCGACATCTTCTTACTTCCGCGGAAAACCTCTGCGCCCTTCTCCGAGAGATATGCCGTCTCCATGAGCGAGAGCTGGACTGTATCGTCCCCGAAAGTTCTTCCCACGAAGTTATCCTGCAGTTTTTTCGCCAGTTCGACGTCCCACACCATGCTCCTGTCCCCCATTACCGTTATCCTGCCCTCGTAGAACTCCGGCTCCTCCACCTTTCCCCTCATGCGGAAGAATTTCGCCGCGTAATACGTCAGATCACCCTCCTCGTCGGCGATGCCGAGTATGAGTTTTTTGTCATCCATCCCGCCAATCCATCCGGAAATTACGGAAATGGAAAACGGGGAGCGCTCGGATATGGCCTTCACGGTGTAGGCGGGAGTGTGTGAATGGGGGGCGCCGCCGCGGGGGTACACATCCAGCGATTCCTCGTTCTCGGGTATCTTCACGACGTAACCGCGCTGCCTCAAATCCCTGAAGACAAGGTAACTGATTTCGAAGTTAGGATGAACGTTCATGCCGTATTCCATGAGCTCGTTCAGACTCACGATTTCGCCGTCCTTTTCCACCTCCAGCCGCCCCACCTCGACGAGAAAGGATGCCTCTATGATATGAAGATGCAGGGTTTCGCCCCTCATCTTTCCAAAGTACCCCTTGTTGTAAGTTCTTATTGCCTCGGACCGATTCTCGACAATTACCTTTCCGTCACGAATTTTCCCTGCCATTTTTTGACCTACTCAAACTTGCTTATGTAATCCACTATGGACTCGAATATCGCCCTGCCATCCCCTCGTTCACTCCCTTCGGTGCCATCAATCCCCCCGCCGGCATGCTGCCATTCGGGATGCTGCCACGAGTGGAAGGCGCGCTCGGGATGGGGCATCATTCCCAGAACATTGCCCCCGGGATTGCATATGCCCGCGATGTTCGATATCGAGCCGTTGGGATTCCACGGATACCCTGCCTCCTTTCCTTCGTCATCAACGTATCTGAATACAATCTGCCCGTTTTCCTCCATTTCCTCCAGGTATTTTTCCTCCCTACCCTCGGGCAGCATGAGTTTGCCCTCCATGTGCGCCGACGGTATGAGCACGACCCTCCCCCTTTCCATTCTCGATGTGAGGGGTGAAACTCCGTCGTGCCTGAGTAAAGTGGGCCTGCACTCGAATCTGTCGGAATCGTTCACCGCAAGCGCCGCCTCCGGCACGTCGCTTATTCCGTCAATTGCCGGAAGCAACCCGAGTTCTGTCAAAACCTGGAAACCGTTGCATATCCCCACAACCGGATAGCCATCCTCCACGAATTTCTTCAAATCCTTCATTGCAAGCGCCTTCAATCTGGCGGCGAATATCGCTCCCGCCCTGACGTAGTCGCCCGATGAGAACCCGCCGGGGATGAATATGCCGTGGTAATCGAAAATGCTCTTTCCGGCTCCGAGTTCGTTCAGATGAACGTATTGGGGCTGAACACCCAGTTCCGCAAAAGCACGGAACGATTCCTCCTCGCAGTTCGTGCCCTCGATGCGCAGGATGGCAATTTTTATGTCTTCCTTTTTCACACGAAGTAATATAATCAGGCATATAAGAAATTAGTCCTTATGGAAGATGAATCTGCCTGCATCGCAATATCGATATGCTTAAAAATCCCCGTGTATTACATTTTTTAATAAAAGTAATACAGGTGAGAATATGCACATACCTGACGGTTATCTCGGTCCGC
>CAZOAF010000062.1:0-6473 GCA_964577775.1 uncultured Thermoplasmatales archaeon
GAACTATGTCGACGCCCAGGTTCTGGCTCTGAGACAGCACATCGGGTTCCTCGGTGGAACCGTCAAACCATCCCGGAAGGTATATCTCATACCCCCTCCACGGATTCGGCTCCACGGTGGGCAGGCTTACATTTATGCCCGCGAAACCGGGTGCACCGTATGGATTCCAGAACGCAATGCTTCCCGAATTGCCGTGCCATCCGTGTGTGGTCTCGAACCATGCAATGACTCCACGGTTCAAATCATCCACCGCAGCGGAGAAGTTCGTGGCAAATGCCATTTCGTACCCTGATTTGTCGAGATAGAATGGTACAACCTCTGGCTCGGTCATGTCAGGCCAGTACGAACCGTATTTGCCGTACTTTGCAAGCACGTCGCTGTCTATGGGATTTGTCGACGGCTGGTCGAACGGGGTTATGCCGTTGGCGGTCGTGTAATTGAATCCCCAGTACTTGCTTGCCCTCTCATTGAATCTGTAACAGTATGTCATGTACGAGCAAAGAATCGGGTAGTTGAAATGTTCGTCCTCACTCGGTTTCAAAATATCGAGCATTCCGTTTGCCTTTCTCGTGCTCTTGCTGCCGTTTATCAGCGTCACACCCTTGTCGTCCAATGCCGGATTCGCAAATATGACGGCAGGATAAAATACACTTCTCGATATCCAGTAGGAAGCATCCACGGGACTACCTATTATTCTGCCGGCATTGGCAGCGCCCACGAACGACCGGTCCCACGGTACGCCCACATCGAACTGCCCCGCGACCGTGATTATGCTCTCCCTCTCCCCTGGTTTGTCCAGCCCGACCTCTCCGAGGAAGTCATATACCTCCTTGCTCGTGAGATACATGGCTGCTACGTTGGGTTCGTCATCCCTTATTGCATGCTCCTTCCACCAGTTATTATGCCAGGTTGCCGCCTTTGACAGCGAAGGATGCATATCAACGGCAACAAGAGGACCGCCGTGCTGGGCGGCAAGGTATGCAGCAGGCCCAACATAGAAGGCACCTTCCTTCTCGCCCTCCGGCTTCAGCTTCTCGACAAGCCAGTAAGTCCAAGGGTCGATTGTGGTGAAAACTATGTCATCCTGGTCCGTCCACCCGCTGATTTCCCTGTAAATCGAAGGAAGGTCGTTATATTCTTTCTTAACACCACACAAGCTCTCCAGTTCGTCTTTTACATCCGGGGAAGATTGATTTCCTATGTCCACGAAGTAAACACTTTTTATGCCGAGTTTTTTGACAATACTGTCGATGCCAGACTGCAAGCTGTCAGGCGGAGTGTAAAGAAGTGGTGAGCCTGTCACCGATGCAATGATGGCACCCTCCGCAGCGTTCATCATGTAGTTCGCACTGATATTTCCCATTCCGGTTTCCCACGAATACCTGAGTGTGTAATCCATGGGCTTGTCCATATCTGTCAACTGGATGATGACCGCCTTGTACTTCCCTTCCCCAAGCTGGTCCATATGGAGTGTCTGCTGTTTTGTTACATTTGTGGATATCGCTTCCCCTACGGGAACATTGTCCTCGCCCACTATGATGAGACCGAGTTTTCCGTCACCGTTCCAGCTCAGTTCGAAATCGGCATTTCTGCACATGAACGGCGGCACATCGGGCAGTTCAACCTCCTTCCCGGGATACATGGATATATCTATGTAATATGTCACACGGTTCATTACTATATCCTTCATTCTGTTGATTATGTTATCGTTACGGTCGCCTATGAATCCCTTGGTGGGAACATCCACAACAGCGCTTTTCCAGTTACCGGGAGTGTATACGTAACTCCCGCAGTCCTCGTGTGGCCCTATCATGATGTTCCAGTTCTGGGAGGACGCAACCTGCATCAGACCACCCTCATAATCGCAGTACAGATGCAAATCCGGATCGGCCGAAGGTATCGTCAGACCTCCCTGCAGGAGACCGAGAGTGGCAATAAATGATAGCTGGGGAAGCCAGCTCACGGAAGGCCATGACAGGTTTGCACTTATGTACTTGTACTCGTCACCAACGTAAAAATCGTTGTACTGGGTAGCTTCAGCATCCTGTTTTATTGCACTTTGACGTATCTCCTTGACCTGCTTGGGAGATACGGTACCCTTTATCTCGCCCTTTGTGGTGTTTCCCTTCTCCCCCGCAGTCATGTTGCCCAGCACAGCAACAACGGCGCTGTCCGCATACGACCAGTCACTCATTGCAATCTTCTCTGCAATTTCGTAGGGGTCCTGGGAGTTTATGTAAGTGTAATTTTTTGCACTCCATGGCTTCTCGTTTCCCATATTTATTGATTCTATTTTTCCCAGCCTGCCATTGTACGCTATCCAGTCCTCCATGAAGTAATTTAACCCCTGTCCTGCATTGAGTGAGAGTTCCTCCTTGCTAAAATCCTTTTCTCCCTGATAGAACAGCAGGGGATTGGAGTAAATCTTATCGGTACTTCCATCATAAAACACGCTCGACGGTATCGCCGCCATATATGCAAAATCGTCGACATAACTGTTCTCATCGAATTTGACGAGGGTTACCTTGTTGACAGGTACCACCTTCTTCCAGGAGACACCGTCAAATCCCGACGGCAGTTCTCTTACGTCCTCTCCGTAAGATAGCGAAAGCAACGGAGAAACAAGCATCATTGCCACGACAAAAATCGCCATGAACCACGTGTAATTTCTTTGGACTTTCATCATTTCACACTATCCAATATATTACATAATATATATAAGCATAATGCTTCCATCTGCAAAAACCGACCTACTCAAAAAATAAATACGGGTCGCCAATTTGCAGTTGATGACCAAGTTTAGTTATGCAAAACTGCGCAGCCTGGAACGCATGGAGCGGCAATCCCCGGAACTCACAAACATAGGAAATGATTTTTATCGTTCGGCTTTTGAATATATAAAGGAACTGGAGAAAAGATTTGATGAGGAAATGGAGAAAAATCCGTCCTCGAAAAAAGTGTCTCTCATATCCGACGAACTCAGAAATACAAGGCGGATATGGGAAAGCATATTCGAGAGGCGGGAAAAAAAGGTGGTGCAGGCAGCCCTGTCGGCAGCCAGGGGGGGCAGCCACACCCCGAAGTCACTGACCGAGCAGGAAAAAATATTCTACGGAGAGCTGCTGGAAATTCTCCGCAAGAACAGAGAGATGATTTTTGGAGGTCAAACACGCAATATAAAAAAGGAAGAATCTGACGGTATCAATAATGATGAAAACAAGGGGGATGAAGAAGACAAACAAAAGGATATCAATGCAGTCAACGGTGGTGGCAGCAATGGAAATAAAATATTGAGAATCCTCAAGGATGTGCCGCCGTTTGTCGGCGCCGACATGAAAAAATATTCGCTCAAAAAAGAAGATATAATAACCATACCCGATGATACCGCCAATATCCTGCTGAAAAGGGGGGCGGCGGAGGAAGTGAAAGTGCCTGCGGGAAATTGATTCTACGTTCCCTCCTTCCAGTCCTCCATGTATTTCCTCTGTTCCTCTGTCAGCGTATCTATATTCACGTTCATCGAGGAAAGCTTCCTTCTCGCAACCTCCCTGTCGATTTCCTCGGGAACTGTGTACACCCTGCTTTCCAGATTTTTCCCCTTCGCAATTATCCATCTTGCGACAAGAGCCTGATTTGCAAATGACATGTCCATTACCTCGCTGGGATGCCCCTCCGCCGCTGCCAGATTCACCAGCCGTCCCTCGGCAAGCACGTACAGTTTCCTTCCGTCGCCCATCCAGTATTCCATGACATTCTCCCGCACCTCCTCCGACTTTACCGCAGCTCCCTCGATGTACGGCACGTTTATCTCGTTGTCGAAGTGCCCCGAATTCGCAATTATCGCCCCGTCCTTCATCAAATCCACGGCATTCCTGTCTATAACATGTTTGTTCCCCGTGACGGTCACGAATATGTCCCCGATTTTTGCCGCTTCCTTCATGGGCATAACACGGAATCCGTCCATGGCTGCCTCCAGAGCCTTTATCTCGTCAATCTCGCACACGATAACATTTGCACCCATGCCCCTCGCACGCATCGCCAGCCCCCGGCCGCACCACCCGTAGCCAGCCACGACAAAGTTTTTTCCCGCAAGAAGCACGGATGTGGCACGCAGAATGCCATCTATGGTTGACTGCCCCGTACCGTAACGGTTGTCGAAGAAATGCTTTGTCATTGCATCGTTGACCGCTATCACCGGATACTCCAGCTTTCCCTGTGATGCCATCGCACGCTGCCGGTTCACCCCGGTTGTGGTCTCCTCGGTTCCCGCAATCACGTTTTCGAGCAAATCACGGCGTTTGGTGTGAATCATCGTAACCAAATCGCCGCCGTCATCCATGGTTATGGCCGGTCTGTAATCTGCAACGCGGTCCACGCACCAGTAATATTCATCATGATTCTCCCTCCATGCATAAACATGTATACCGTCATCCGCCAAGGCGGCGGCAACGGCATCGTTTGTTGACAGAGGGTTGGAACCTGCAAGCGCCACCTCCGCCCCACCCGCACTGAGAGTTTTCACGAGAACCGCCGTCTCCTTCGTAACGTGAAGGCAGCATGATATCGCAACCCCGTCAAGCGGTTTTTCCTTCTCGAAATCCTTTCTTATATCCATGAGAACGGGCATATGCTCCTCGGCCCACTGTATGAGTTTATGACCCTCATCTGCCATGGACATGTCTTTAACTTTGTATTCCATGGATGCAGAATGGCGGAGTGCTTAAATTAATTTTGCCCGATTTGCGCCAGTATAACCCTCACCTTCTCCCTGAACTCCTCCAGACTGCCCTCATTTGTTACAATAATATCGGCCATGGCAACGACGTTTCCCAGCCCCCATCCCAGCTCCCGTTCATCCCTTCTTCTGAGGGCATCCACCGACAGCGAGTCGTCCTCCCTTCCCCTTTCCATCAGCCGTTTGTATCTCGTCCCGGGAGATGCATGTATTGCAATCAGAACGAAATCGCCGATGTTCCTCCTGAACGCCTCAACCTCCTCCATGTTTCTTATGCCGTCAATAACAATACCCCCAATAACAGTACCTGCCCTCCCTGCCTCTTCTGCCCTGTTTGATATCCCGGCCGCGGCGGACGACGTGATTTTTTCTATTCTCCGCAGGCATCTCATTGCCCATACATCCATGCCCTCCCTTTTTCTCATCTCGCTTGCCACACCACCCAGATTTTCATCGTTCATCGGCAGGCCCCTTTCCGCCGCCTCCGCACGCACCTCGTCCCCCATCCGGACGACCGCCATCCCCGCCGCCTCCGCCACCCCGACCGCCTCGCTTTTCCCGGAACCGGGCAGTCCCGTAAATGCAACGACTTTCATGAAATGGAAATGGGCGAGATTATAAAACAATTGGGAACAAGGATGTCCCGGCGCGGAACGAAAATACTGTCTCATGAGAACCCTGTCTTTGCCACCCAATCCATCATTCTGCCGTGTTATGTCCGTATGTATATATCCAATTATTATCTATGGCTAACTTGTCTATATACCAACCTTGGAAATGACAACGGACGGGGGCAAGTCCCCTTCCTTCTTTATGCTCTCGACCTCCAAAACATTTACATCCACCCCTCCTCCGATTTTCCTTCTGCACTCCTCCCTTATTTCATCGAATATTTTTTTCACGGGAGCACCGACGTCGCGAAGTTCCTCGTCCACCACAATCAATATGTTTATCTTATCGTGGCTCTCCTGGACTATCTGGAACTGACGTATCTTATCGGTACCGAATTTTTTCATGACCTCGCCCGGTATGCCCGTTATGGAAAGGGGTGGGATAACCCGACCATCCTTAAGAACTATGGCATCCGCCCTCCTGCCTTCGACCCTGCTTATGATATCCGTATTTATGCCACATCCGCATTTTTTGTCGAGAGGGATGAGTATGTCATTCATTCCGGTGTAGCGTATCACGGGCGTTCCCCTGCCGTAGAGTTTTGTCACGACGACATGACCCGGCTCGCCGGGGGCAACATCGTTGCCCTCGTCGTCGAGAAATTCGAGGTGAACCAGATCCGAATGGATGTGGTAGTTCCCCTGCCTGCACTCGAACGCAACGGGACCTGCCTCCGTGGAGCCGTAGACGTCATATATCTTCGCACCGAATGCATCCTCTATGTATTTCTTTGTATAATCGTCAAGTACGGCACCGGATGATGACATTACGTCGGGTTCTATGTTCTTTCCGTATCCCTGGCGCTTGAGAACCGCAAGTGCCCGCAGCACTCCAGGATAACCGCCCAGAAATTCGGGACGAAACTCGTCTATCTTCTCTATCAGCTCTGCAGGGTCTTCCCCGACATGGAGAATCTGCAGGTTTTTCAGGGAGAGGGATTTCCTGATGCTGGGCATAATGCTCCCGTAAAGATAAGTTTCCTCTACCGCATGAGGTGCCACATCTGCAATTACGCTCATTCTTGTCTTTCGCCAGTTGACTCCGTACTCCTTCAGCTCCCTCAAAA
>CAZOAF010000063.1:0-4110 GCA_964577775.1 uncultured Thermoplasmatales archaeon
ATCTGAAGGCTCTAATCGATATGGTTATCTCTTTGCAATCCATCGGTGTTGTAAACATTTCACTCACTGCAAGTTTTCCGAACACGAAATATGTCTTGTTGAAAAGCTCATACCTGTCCGTATTTTCACAAGATTCGCAATATATGCTATTGTTGTTTTCTTGTCCTTGCCCTCCAGCAGCAGAGAGAAAACTGGTAAACAAAAGTAGCCCTGCTACCAAAATGGTGTTAAATTTCATACTTATCACTTGTATAATAAGCCCCAATTCGTTTTTATAATTTCGCAAATCATGCCTTCTATCCATTTTGCTGGCCTATTGTCCTGAAGTGGGAGTTCGAAGGTGCTGCTGGCCAGTGAGAGGGCAAATAATATATTACTTTTTTGCATATCTTTCAGGATGGCAACCGTCGAGGCGATTCTGGAAAACCAGTATAAGGAGGGCAAGAGGATAATAAGCATGAGCAAGACTTCCAGGGAACTGCTGGAAGAACTCAAGGAGGAATGTCCTCACGTGCCGGAAAAGGACATTGTCCGTCTTTTCAAATCCGTTGCTGCGGGAACAAAGATGGTCGACAGTGCAATCATCGCGGCAGCCCACAACATGGAGTACAATGCGACCCATCCCATGCCGAAAGCCAGACCCTGGATTGATAAGTTTTTTACCGAGACATCGAGAAAAATCATGAGCCCCGAAAAGCTCATGAAGAAAAAGAAGTTGTATGCCGCTTACCTGGAAATGATAAGTTCCCTGGAGAGCAAATACGACGGGGGGGAGATTCCCGATATAGCAATATTCAAGAGAAGAACGACCACATTTCTCAAAGAAAACGCCGGTGGGAAAAAATGAGGATAGAGAAACATCCGATACTTCACTTCGATAGAAAGAGAGAGATGCATTTTCTATACAACGGAAAGAAAATCAGGGCTTTCGAGAGGGAAACAATAGCATCCGCCCTCCATGCCGCGGACGTGAAGGTGCTTTCCCACAGCGTGAAGTACCACCGTCCCAGGGGCTTTTTCTGCGGCATAGGAAAATGCTCTTCATGTTTGATGCGGGTCAACGGCGTGCCGAACATAAGGACGTGCATAACTCCTGTCGAGGACGGCATGGTTGTCGAGAGCGATGTGAACGACCTTCCTTCCGGGGAATTTCCGGGGGCGGAGAAGAGGGAATTGGAGGCGGAAATACTCGTCGTTGGTGCGGGTCCAGCGGGCATATCGGCGGCGATAGAGGCGGGGCGGCGGGGCGCTTCCGTCCTGCTAGTGGACGAAAATCGGATGATGGGGGGGCAGCTGATAAAGCAGACCCACAAATTTTTCGGCTCGAAGAAGGAGAGGGCGGGGACAAGGGGGATAGAGATAGCCCGTGTACTGGAGAACGAGGTCAGGGAGATTGCCGAACATGGCAGGACGAAAATCCTGCTGGGAACGAGCGTCTTCGGTTACTACGGTCGGAGCGGCGGAATGCACTTTCTTGCTGCGGTGGACAGGATGAACAACGTGCTCTATCATATAAGGGCAAAAAAGGTCATCTTTTCATGCGGCGCGCAGGAGAACATGCTGACCTTTCCGGGAAATGATTTGCCGGGCGTCTATGGTGCAGGCGGCGTCCAGACACTCATGAACGTTTACGGGATAAAGCCCGGCAACAGGGTGCTGATGATAGGTGCCGGCAATGTGGGACTCATAGTTTCATACCAGCTTCTTCAGGCGGGCGTCGAGGTCGACCGTGTTGTCGAGGCACTTCCGAGAATAGGGGGTTACAGCGTCCATGCGGCGAAGTTGAGGCGCAACGGCGTGCCAATATACACCTCTCATTCGGTAAAGGAGGTTTACGGCGACGGGAGGGTCGAGGGTGCAATAGTTGCAAAACTTGACGAGAACTGGAATTTCGTTGAGGGAAGCGAGGAGGATGTGAAATGCGATACGGTATGCCT
Organism: uncultured Thermoplasmatales archaeon; assembly: GCA_964577775.1. GTDB lineage: Archaea > Thermoplasmatota > E2 > UBA202 > DSCA01 > VBQP01. The sequence goes on from CAZOAF010000063.1 coordinate 1,938, forward strand.
TGCCGTGGGACTGACCCCGTCGGCCCGTCTGCTCTTCCAGGCAGGGGTGAAGCGTTCGTACATCCCGGAGGCAGGGGGGCATGTCGCGATTCACAACAGGGAGATGGAAACATCCGTGAAGGGAATTTACGTGGCGGGCGATTCGTCCGGCATAGAGGAGGCATCAACTGCAATGCTAGAGGGGAAGATAGCGGGCCTTTCGGCTTTCATCTCGCTGGGCGGCGGGGCTGGCGGGGGCGGGGATGTGGACATGGACAGCGGTAGGATTCTCGAGGAGTACATGGCAACGCTCGAGGATATGAGAATGGGGCCGTTTGGCAGCAAGGCAAGGAAGGCGAAGGAGAAAATACTGCAGGAGGCGTCGAATGAAGGAATATGAGAATACAGGCATCATAGGCATCGGGGAACTCAGAATCCCGTCGGATGAGCAGCTCGAACGGGGGGTTGCCATAACGGAATGCGTGCAGGACATACCCTGCAATCCATGCGTGGATGCCTGCCCCGTTAATGCGATTTCCATGGAGACGATAAATTCACCTCCCGTTGTGGACTTTGACAGATGCACGGGATGCGCGCAGTGCGTTGCCGTCTGCCCGGGGCTGGCGATTTTCGTTGTCAAGAAGGAGGAGAAGGCGGCGAGGATAACCATGCCGTACGAGTTCATTCCCCTGCCGGAGAAGGGGGACAGGGTCAGGGCGATTGACCGAGAGGGGAACGATGTCGGGGATGCGGAGGTCTTGAGGGTGGTGAAGAAGAAGGACGGCACGTACCTCGTAACCGTGCAGGTGGATGCAGGGCTTGCCATGGCAGTCAGAAACATAAGGGTGGTGAAATGAAGGTCGTGTGCAGATGCGAGGATGTTACGGAGGAAGAGGTCGTGGAGGCGATAAGGAACGGTTGTACGACACTTGACGAGTTGAAGCACGTTCTCCGGCTTGGAATGGGTCCCTGCCAGGGAAGGACATGCATACCTCTTGCCGCGCGCATTCTTGCAAGGGAGACGGGAAAGAAGGTGAGCGAGGTCGAGATACAGACGAGCAGACCTCCCGTGGTTCCCGTTCAGCTGGGCATACTTGCGAGTGGTGAAGATGATTGAGAAAACGGATGTTGTCATTGTCGGCGGCGGCATCAACGGATGCGCGCTTGCATATGAACTCTCGCTGAAGGGCATAGACGTTGCGGTTATCGAGAGAAGTTATCTTGCATCCGGGGCGACGGGAAGGTGCGGCGCGGGGATACGCCAGCAGTGGTCAACGAGGGAGAATGCAGCCCTTGCAATAGAGAGCGTCAAGATATTCGAGCGTCTGGAGGAGGAACTGGGGGGCGATATAGGGCTGAAGCAGGGCGGTTATCTCATAGCGATACACGACGAGGAAGACATGGAACAGGCGGATAAGAACGTGAGAATGCAGCGTTCCCTCGGTCTTGACGTGGATATTCTCTCGCCCGGAGAAATGGAGGAAATCGTCCCCATACTAGATGTCGAAAGGATGGATGCCATAGGTGCAACATTCTGTCCCACTGACGGCAACGCAGACCCATTCAAGACAACCTATGCATACGCAAATGCAGCCATGAAGCACGGGGCGAAGATATATCGATTCACGGAGGTGCAGGGAATCCTCACGGAAAACGGAAGGGTGAAGGGCGTTAAAACCGGCAAAGGGGAGATAAAGGCAGATGTGGTTGTCAACGCCGCCGGTGCATGGTCAAAGAGGATAGCCGAAATGGCGGGGATAAAACTGCCCAACGTGCCTTACAAGAAGGAGATAATGGTGACGGAGAGGGTGAAGTACGTTTTCGACCCCATGGTCATCTCCTTCAAGGACGGCATATATTTCAGCCAGCAGGAGGAGGGGCAGATTCTGGGGGGAATACCGCCGCCAGAGACGGTAACGGGATACGAGGCATCTCCCACGCTTCCGTTTCTGGAGCATATGTCCAGAACCCTCACGAGATATGCTCCCGTGTTGAAGCACGTGAACGTTCTGAGGCAGTGGACGGGATTTTACGATGTGACACCCGATGCATTGCCCATACTCGGCGAGGTGGACGGATTGGACGGTTTCATCCAGTGCAACGGTTTTTCAGGTCACGGATTCATGCTTTCTCCCATGGTCACAAAACTCCTTGCGGAGTTGATAGCAGGCGAAAAGCCGTCGATGCCGATAGA
>CAZOAF010000063.1:4210-6406 GCA_964577775.1 uncultured Thermoplasmatales archaeon
ACTCCAAGCACAAGAGGTCCGAGCACGAAGCCGCTTATCTTTTCTGTCGCTCCGCCCACGTTCACCGATGCAGTTGTCTTTCCAACTCCGAATATGAATCCGGTCTTCACCGTTGCCTCGCCACCTGCAGGCACTGTCACTGTTCCCGTCTTCTCATTTCCTACGAACACTCCGCCATCAAACGATATTGTCCAGTCAACGTTGCTTGCATCCTCGGAGCCCGTATTGCTCACCGTTGCGGTTACTCCGAATCCTCCGGAAACCGATTCTATCGACAGTATGGGTCCAGGTGCTTCAATGGAATCATAGTATATGTCCGCACTGCTGCCTCTCTCGTCAGACCATATTGCGCCTGATTTGCATAGATCTGCTGGAGCCTTTTCCGAGTAGAACTCTTCCACTGTTCCGTCTTCGTCATTTATCTGCTCTGGGTCTGTCCAGGTCGCGCCGCCGTCGTCTGTTGTCGTTGAGTATATATTGCCGTTCTTCACGAATATGCATATTGCCTGGTCATCTCCCGTATGAACAACCTTCGGGTGTAACTCGCTGTCGGGGGAAGCCGCTATGGTGCTGGTCTGTATGGTATTAAGTCCGTCGTGCGAGTAGTAGCATGTTATGTCCTTGTTGGGTGCGCCGTACTGGCTTGTCTGTGCAACCACTATCACGTTGTCGTTGTATGCGGACACATCTATGTACTCCGTGCTGACCGCTGAATCGTTTATGTATACGCTGTATATGTCGGGATGTATCGGATATCCCTGATAATCATCCCATGTCCCGAAATCGAAAACATCGGTGTAAATATCATACAAACCGGAGTTGGGATTCAGATATGTCCACATCGGGTATGCATAGTGTGTGCTGTGGTCGACCGTCATTGCCGTTGACAGACAGTGCTCTATGGTGAAGGAGTTCTCGACATCCGTGAACGTGTATATCCATGCCGTCCCTTCCGCTGTTGCCTGGTACGAGAAGAATGGTGTCTCCTCAAGGCCCGAACCGTGGTTTCCTATTATCGAAACCCCGCCGTATGCATAGTCCTCGACACCGTTGTCGCAGCCTATATCAACCGCCTTGAAGTCCGTGTATCCGTCACCTACATCGTTCCAGTCCCAGTAAACCATGGAATAGCCGTTGTCGAAGTCCAGCGGGTTCGTACAGTTCAATATGTAAAGCTCGCTTCCGTCAGCCGCAGAGGAACTCGGTACCATTGTTCCGTAGAATATGCCGTTTCCCCAGTAATCAACCGAGGGGTATTCGGGTGTGTCTATCCCCCATGCTACGGCATTGTCTGCCCATGTTGCGCCTCCGTCGGCGGAGCCGGTGAAGTACGCGTTCAATCCGGAGCCGAAATCTGCTATCACTCCTATGAACATGGTTCCCGCACCGTCGGTGGATATCGCCGGCTGTACCTCCGGTCCGTCACCGTTTGTTACCTGGACATCTCCGTCCAGCATCGCATTCAGGGATATGCCACGTATCTGCTTCACTTCCTTTCCGCTCACGGTAACAGGGCTGCCGGATAAATCCATGTGCATCGAGCCGTGACCCCTGCTTACCTCAAGGGTGGAAGTCTGCTCCTTTCCGTAGGTGTAGGGTGTCTGCATCATTGCGCCTACCGGCAATATCATTGCCACTGCTATCAAAACCACAATACTTGCTTTTATTGCTTTCTTTTTCATGCTTATCTTGCCTCCAACTTGTAATGATTTATACAATATTTATAATTTTACTTAGTCACTTCAGTAAAATTGAAGAAAATAGTGCTCCCGTCGGGATTCGAACCCGAGTCTTCGGCTATTTCCGAACCCTTCTTTGAGGATGAAACACCTTTCTTTCCAAGAAATGGGTTCTCGAGAGGCCGAGATGATTGGCCGGACTACACTACGGGAGCATCATGCAGGTAATGCATCATCATTTTTATTTTTTTTCACTAACCCCCCGAGGCAACACGAACCACTTTCACCTCGTCTCCATCTCTTAACGTTTCGGTGTACGGTACGGGTTTTCCTCCGGAAATCAGAATGATGCCATCTGGTGTGAACCCGAGTTTCGATATAAGCATTTCACCTGTCGCTCCATCATCCATGCCTATTTTTTTCCTTTCCCCGTGCATCAAAACCTCTATTTCCATCGATACTCTAAAAAACACGTGGCGTATTAACTTTACGGCTGCTGGGGTGGCCGAGTCAGGAC
>CAZOAF010000064.1:0-6367 GCA_964577775.1 uncultured Thermoplasmatales archaeon
TTTCTCTATGCAGACGTTGCATTTCGTGCATTTTTCCTGGTCGATTTCGAATGAACCCTCCGTTACGCTTTTGGGAAGGATGAGTGCACACGGCGCTTTTGATACAACAACAGACGTACCCTTGTAGTCCAGAGCCCTTTTGAATGCCTCCATGGTCTTCTTCATATTGTTGGGATTGACAACCTCTATGTGCTGCACCCCGAGTCCCTTTACGACATCCTCCACCTTGAGCATGATTGCCTCGTTTCCCATGCCGTCATACTCCGTGCCGGGATGGGGCTGGTGGCCTGTCATTGCCGTGGTTCTGTTGTCGAGCACCGCGATGACGCAGTCGTGGTTGTGGTGGACGGCATTGACTATTCCGGGCAGACCTGCGTGGAAGAACGTTGAGTCGCCCATGAACGATATGACCTTCTGGTCGGTTGCATAGGAGAACCCGCATGCAGTCCCGACGTTCGAGCCCATGCACAGCAGGAAATCTGCCATCTCGAGCGGTGGCGCCTTCCCCAGGGTGTAGCATCCTATATCGGTGGGGTATATCGTGCCCTCGGGTGCAACCTGCTTGATTGCATAATACGTGGCCCGGTGGGGGCATCCCGGACACATAACGGGGGGGCGTGGAGGGGCATCAATTTCCGGTTTTTCAACCTCCTTTTTCTTCTCCATGCCGAAGAATTCCCTGAAGGTGGATTCTACCATGTCCGTGTCATACTCGTAAAGCCTGCTGAATTTCCCGTATCCCTTGCCGTATATTTTTATGTCCAGTTCCTCCTCGTGGGCGATTGCCTTGAGCTGCTCCTCCAGGAACGGCTCGAGTTCCTCAACAACGAGAACCCTGTCGCAGGATTTGAGAAAATCGACACACATTTTCCTGGGTAGCGGGTTTGTCATACCGAGCTTCAGAATCCTGCACTTTATTCCAAGTTCGTCCGCCACTTCCCTCACGTAGTTGTAGGGTGCCCCGGACGTTATTATGCCCGTCTTTCCGCCCAGTTCCTCTATGAAATTGAATTTGCTGTTTTCGGAGATTTTCTCCGCCCTCTCCATCTTCTCGAGCAGCACCGGATGAAGTTTTCTTGCCACATCCGGCACGGTCACCATCAGGGGGTTCTTCTCGAATTTCCCCCTCTTCTTCACGAGGTTTATCTTGCCAAGCTCCACCGGTCCCCTGATGTGTGATGTCCTCGTGGTCATTCTGAAAAGAACGGGAAGCGAGAGTTTCTCCGATATCTCAAATGCCTCGATTACCATCTCCTTCGTCTCCTGCGGGTTGGACGGCTCCAGCAGCGGGGCATTCCCGAATTTGGCATAGTAACGGTTGTCCTGCTCGTTCTGCGAGGAATGGCATGACGGGTCATCCGCCGTCACGATGATATGTCCTCCCCTGCAGCCGACGTACATGTAAGTCATGAAAGCATCGCTTGCCACGTTCAATCCGACGTGCTTCATGCATGTCAGGGCGCGCAGGCCGGAGACCGCGGCTGCTGCTGCGACCTCTAGCGCGACCTTCTCGTTCGTCGAATACTGGAAGTAGAAGCCCGGCTCCTGTCCCTTGCTTTTGTAGTAGCGTGCTATTCCGGAAAACGTATCCGCTATCTCGGATGACGGGGTGCCGGGATAGGTTGTGGCAATATCGATGCCCGCCTCTATTGCGCCCCTTACCACCGCCTCGTTGCCGAGAAGCAATGCCCTCTTTTCAGTCGATAATACATCCATTTATTCACCTTTTACGAGTTTTGCATCTACCACTTTAACTCCATGCCGATATACGAGTACAGGATTTAAATCCATCTGGTCAATCGGCTCTTCCGTTCCCATTCTGGAAAGGTTCACGAGAAGGTCAACCATTGCATTTTTGTCGAGGTCCATCCTCCTGAAGCCGCCGAAAATCACCCCGGCTTTCAAATCGTCGAGCATTTCCTCCGCATCTTTCTCCGTTATGGGCACCAGGCGGAAAGACACGTCCCTGTAAACTTCGGCAAATATGCCCCCCATCCCCACCATTATGCTCATGCCGAAGGACGGGTCGTTTACAAGTCCCGCAATCATCTCGACACCCTGCGGCTCCATTTTCTCGACCAGAAAATCGCTGCCGGGAAATTTTTCCCTGAAACGCCCGAGTTCCCTTTCCAGTTCCTCCCTGTTCAATATGTTGAGGCGCACGCCCCCCACGTCCGTCTTGTGCAGGATGTCGGGCGAGAGAACCTTGAGCACCGCCGGAAATTCGATCTCGATGCTGCCGCCGCTTTTTACAACTGCAAAGTCGGTTGTGGGTATGCCGTACTTTCTCAGCAGCATCTTTGCCTCGTATTCCGTGGCGGATTTCCGTGAAGGACGGGTACTCATTGCCTGGATATGCAGATGGTATTTTTTACCTTTTGGTAAATATCATATACCCTCTGAATATTAGAGCAGGGATAAGATGAGAAGTTTCGTATCTATAGATGTGGGTGCCCTCGATACGCTTGTCGAGCTCGAAGGGGAGATGGAAAAAACAGGCGCCTCGCTGAAACTCGTGGAGCCCGAAAACATACACATCACGCTGAAATTTCTCGGGGAAATAGGGGAAGACATGGTACCGGAAATCGAGGGCGTGATGCGCGAGGCGGCGGAGGGTGTGGAGCCTTTTACCGTCACGTTTGAGGGAATGGGTGCATTTCCCGGCATGAACTACGTTCGCGTCGTCTGGGTGGGGGTGAAGGATGGCGGGGAAATGGCGAAGATTTCGGAAAGAATAAACAAATCACTTGCCCCGCACGGATTCAAGAAGGAGTCGTTCAAGCCCCACATAACACTTGCACGTGTGAAAAGCGCCAGGGGAAAGGAGAATCTCGTGTCCCTGATAGAGCGAAATGCGGGCAGAAATTTCGGTGAGATGGGGGTCGAAAGCATAAGGCTCAAAAAAAGCGAGCTGAGAAAGGAGGGGCCCGTATATACCACGGTGAAGGAAGTAAGACTATGAACGAGGAGGAGATAAAGAGAGAGGTGCTGGACAGGACGGTCCCGTCGGCATCCGAGAGAAAGAAAATAATGAAGGCCGTGGGGGAACTCAGGGCGGGGATTTCGGGAGAGATGGAGGCGCGGGGCGTGGAGGCGGAGGTCATGCTCGTGGGCTCGATAGCTAAAGGGACATATCTGAAGGATTCCCTGGACATAGACCTCTTCGTTCTTTTCGATACGGATTATTCCAAGGATGAAATCAAGGAGCATACGCTGGGTGCCGGAAAGAAGATACTGAAAGAGTGGAGGATTCAATACGCGGAGCATCCATACATAAGGGGCATGTACGGCGGATACAAAGTTGATATAGTGCCGTGTTACAAGGTAGACCGCCCGTCCGGAAAGATGAGCGCCGTGGACAGGACGCCATTTCACACGGAATACATACGGAACAACCTGAAGAACAGAAACGAGGTTCGCCTCCTGAAGCAGTTTCTTAAGGGCATAGGATGCTACGGGGCGGAGATAAAGGTCAGGGGTTTTTCCGGCTACCTGGCAGAACTCCTGATAATAAGATACGGCTCCTTCGACAGTGTGCTGGAAAACTCACGAAAGTGGAAGGGCAAAGTTGTTCTTTCCCTGACCGGCGGCGGCGGGGCTGGAGGAGCCGGAGGCGGGGCGGAGGGTAATGCATCCGGCGAATCATTTCCCGAAGATTTTGTTTTCATAGACCCTGTTGACCCCTCGAGGAACGTTGCAGCCGCCCTCTCACCGGAACGCCTTGATTTCTTCAGATTCGCCGCAGGGGAGTACATCAGGAAACCCAAAATCGAGTTCTTCTTCCCCAACGAGGTGAAGCCCTGGCCGCTGGAAAAGATAAGGGAACAGTTGGAGAACTTCATCGGAATATGCGTACCGAGGCCGGATGTCATCGACGACATACTGTATTCCCAGGTGAGAAAGGCAGCCGGCAGTCTGGAAGCAATGTACCGCAATCACGGTTTCAATCCCGTGGAATCGGCGTACCATGTCAACGAAGAAATAATGATATTCGTGAATCTCGCGGAAAAGGAAATACCGGAAAAGAAGATTCACATGGGCCCGCCGGAGGGGGCGCAGGAGCACGTGAAGGCGTTCATCTCCCGCTGGGAGGGAAACGGTGATACGATAACTCCCCCGTACAAAAAGGACGGAAGGTGGTGGGTCGAGATAAAGAGGGAATATGTTGATGCAAGGTCACTGCTGGAACACGGTATCGAAGAAATGAATCTTGGCAAGAATCTCAACGAACTGAAGGATAAAGCCAGAATTTGCGAGGATGGCGATTTCGTAAAAGAAGAGCATGCTTCATTCTGGACCGCGCATCTTTCGGGCAAGAATCCGTGGGAATGGTGATTCCATCTATATCAAACCTGCCTTCTGAAGCAGCATGAAATCCTCCGTGGATAGTTTTTCGCCTTTCTTGAACCGCTCGTATACGTCATCCGCCTTCCTCTGTATGTCGCTTCTCTCCTTCTGTATCTTGTCGACCTTCTCCTTCTTCTTGGTGGATTCCATCTGTTCTTCTATCTCCCTTATCTCCTTTATGTGGGAAACAAGTTTCTTGTGGGCCTTGTCGGCATCCAGCCGGGCAAGAATGTATTCTTTCTGGACTTTCCTGAGTTCCTTGTAGAGTTCGTCCGATTTGTTGAAGCATTCGACCATCTTCAGATGTTCCTCCTGCGCCCTGTCCGCCAGCTCCCTCACCTTTATGTGCTCCTTGTCGCCCTTCTCCTTTATAAGTTGTTCCTTATCGAGAATTTCCTTGAGTTCCGGGGTCTTTTCGAGAACCCTTTTTCTCTCCTTTATTTTTTCATTCAACTTTGAAAGTTCCTCCACCAGTTCCGCCTCCTCCCTCTTTGACAGCTGGTGCGTCATCTGCCGGAATTCGAGTTCCTCCCTGCGCTTATCTAGCAATTCAAGGGGCTGTCCATCGGGCAGATATTTCTTTCTCAGGGATTCCAGTTCCTTTCTCAAATCGTTGTATTCTTTATTCAGCTCCCTCCTGCGCTTCTTGGAGTTTGCAACCCTTATGTTCGTCTCGTCCCTCAGCTCCCTGTGTCTCGTTCCCTCCTGCTTGTATTTTTTAATCTGATCGGCGAGTTTCTGTTTCTTTTCCTTCAACACCTTTGTTTTTTCGTTGAATTTTTCCCTTAATTCCTTTGCCTCACCTATTTTCTTTCTGAGTTCCTCTCTCTTTTTCTGCAGTTCATCTATGCTCATTCTATTCCCCTAATTGAAGTGTTTTATTAATAAATTTCGCTTGGAAGAAAGGGCTACTCGTATATCCTTCCCTCGGTCACGATGTGCTTGACGACCGCTTCCACACGGTTAACGGCTGTTCTGGTTATCTCCAGCTTTCGCATCATCTCCGGGTCTGCCTCCTTCATCGAGAGGTCTATGTATCCCTTCGCTATGCACAGCGGGTTGAAGAAGTAGTGGGAGATATCCTCCGTGAACCTTCTCTCACGCTCCATGATTTCCTCCATTTTTTTATTCGAAATCTCCAGATGGTTCTCCATCTCCTTTCTTTCCGTTATGTCAACCACGTTCACCAGAATTTCCTTCTCGTTGTCGTAATCCACGGCGCATACGTCCATCTCTACCCATGCAGTGCTCCCGTCCTTTCTCATCAGCCGTACGGTGCACGATGGGGGGTCCTTTCCATTCATCGCTTCATTCATTTTCTTTCTAACTGTTTCGGCATCCCCGGAATGAAGCATGTCGGAGAAGTTCTTTTCTGTCACGTCCTTTCCGTAGCCCGTTATCTCGCCGAACTTCCTGTTGGAGAACGTGCACCTGCCGTCCTTTATCATCAGTATGCCGGCGGGCGAACTTTCGGTCAGTATGCGGTATTTCTTTTCCTTTTCCTTCAGCATCTCCTCCATGTGGGCTCTCTCGCTCACATCATTGATTGTGAGTATTGCTCCGCCCTCCAGGGGTGTGCCGTCGACAGATAGCAGCCTGCCGTTGTTTTTCCATGTGGTGCTGAATCTCTTTCCGTTTTTCATCATGTCGCCGATGCCGGAATCACCGATTATAACTGTTCCGTCAATGCCCATATCCTCCGCCCTTCTGTTGCGGTACAGAATATCTCCCTTGCCGCCAACAAATATGATGCCGACAGGAATGTTATCCAGTATAACTCTAAGATAACTCTCATGTGCTCCCATGTCCCCTTCCATAGTATCCCAAAGAAAGATTAGGGATTTATTTAAAACTTTCTAAATTGTATCTGATGTGTTCCACGATTCATAAAACTTTCAACCTTTTAATCTGTTTCCCTGCTTTACTCCCATCCTATATCCCGTGCCTTTCCTCCCTGGCAAAAATAAAGAATCCCGCCTCCCGGATTTGAACCGGGGACCTGCCGGTTTCGGCAGCAGGG
>CAZOAF010000065.1:0-6188 GCA_964577775.1 uncultured Thermoplasmatales archaeon
TTTCTCACAGGAATACTGTCCGTATTGCTTGTGGCAATAGCATGAAAGAGATTGAAAGACTAGGCCCCCTGATGCAAAATCTCGTCAAAGAGGAGGGACTGGAGGAACTCACCCCGCCCCAGTTGAAGGCAATCCCGGAAATCATGGACGGCAAAAACTGCCTCCTCATAGCGCCCACAGGCATGGGGAAGACGGAGGCGGCACTTCTTCCGATTTTTGATATGCTCGTCCGTGAAGGGAAGGCTAGAGGAATAAGAGTGATTTACATAACGCCCCTGCGTGCCCTGAACCGCGATATGCTGCGGCGCACGCTCTCGTGGGGTGAGAAACTCGGCATAGACATTGCTGTCCGCCACGGGGACACGACAAAGAAGGAGAGGCGGCGGCAGTCGCTGCACCCGCCCGACATGCTCATAACAACTCCGGAAACCCTGCAGATAATGTTCACCGGAAAGAATCTGAGGGAAAGCCTGAAGGATGTGAAATGGGTGGTGGTGGACGAGGTGCACGAGCTGGCGGGGGAGGAGAGGGGGGCTCAGCTTGCAGTTGCCCTTGAAAGGTTAAGGGAGATATCGGGCGATTTCCAGCGGATAGGACTTTCCGCCACCGTCGGAACGCCCCGGGACATAGCGGATTTTCTCGGAGGAAACGGGGCGGTGAGGATAATAGAGGACGATTCCGGCAAGGAGATGGAAATCGATGTGAAATTCGTTGAGGTGACGGAGGCGGACGAGGAGATTGCGAGAAAGCTCGGCTGCGACATCACATCGGCGTCTGTTGTCAGGACGGCAAGGGACATGATAGATGCCCACAATTCCGTCCTGCTTTTCGTGAATACCAGAGACACCGCCGAATTGCTTGCGGCTCACCTGCACGAAATCGGGGCACCCATAGAGGTTCACCACGGCTCGCTTTCCAGAGATGCAAGAATAGAAGCGGAGGAGAAATTCAAGGAGGGAACGGTGAAGGCGTTGATATGCACATCCTCCCTCGAGCTGGGAATAGACGTGGGGCACACCGATTTCGTCATCCAGTACAACTCGCCCCGTCAGGTAACCCGTCTTGTGCAGCGCGTTGGCAGGAGCGGGCATTACGCGGGCGGTGTCTCGAAGGGCGTCATAATTGCAACCAACCCGGAAGATTTTGCGGAAAGCAGGGTTATCGCGAGGAGGGCAATGAGCGGCGAACTGGAGAAGACGCGCATAAGGAAGAATCCGCTTACCGTACTTGCAAATCAGATTCTCGCCATTGCGATGGAGTACGGCAGGATAGAAATAGGGAAGGTGCACGAAATCGTGATAAGGGCACACCACTTCAGAACACTCGAAATGGACAGATTCATGGAAGTCGTGGAACAGCTCAAAGAGCAGCGCATAATATGGCACGACGGGAGACACATAAGGAGGAAGGGAAGGACAAGGGACTACTTCTTCGAGAACATATCAATGATACCCGACGAGAAAAGCGTGGATGTTTACGACATATCCTCGAACAGAAAGATAGGCAAGCTGGACGAGAGTTTCGTGATGGACTACTGCACGGCGGGTGCAAGGTTCATAATGAAGGGCAGGGCATGGGAGGTTGTCGACAATGACGAGAAACTCGTCGTCTCCCCTGCAAAAAGGACTTACATGGTTCCGGACTGGGCGGGGGAGGAAATCCCCGTACCTTTCGAGGTGGCGCAGGAGGTGGGGCGGCGGAGGCGGATGGCGGCGGAGGCGGATGGAGAGATGGCGGAAGCGGAGGGGATATTGAAGAGTGAGGTTGAAGCCCAGAGGAAGAACGGCTCCGAAATGCCGACCGACAAACTTGTTACCGTTGAATGGGGAGACGGCACGATTTACATGAATACCCACTTCGGCTCGATGACGAACGAGGCGGTCGGACGGCTGATTGCCTCCCTGCTTGCCCAGCGGCTCGGGGAGAGCATTGCAGTGGACAGCGATGCCTATCGCATCTATCTGCGCGTTGCCTACCCGATAAAACTGGAAATGGTGAGGGACGTAATGCTGAACACGAACCCGGAGGGAGTGGAGGAGTTGATGAGGGTGGTACTCAGAAATAGCAGGTTCATAAGATGGGAGATGGTGAAGGTTGCACGCAAATTCGGTGTTCTGAGCAGGGATGTCGACGGCAGGAGGCTCTCCCTCGAGCGCATAATGGACATATTCGAGGGTATGCCGCTCATAGACGAGGTCGTGGACAAGGTGATGTGGGAAAAGATGGACATCGAACATACAAAACTCGTGCTTGAAAGAATGCGCAACGGTGAGATAGAGGTCAGGATTCAGAAACTGTCCCCGTTTTCGCTTCAGGGGGAAAAGATGAAAGGCGAGGTGTTCCGCCCCTCGGAATTCGACTCGGCTGTGATTGAATTGCTGAAAAAACGCCTTGATGAGACGCGCATAACCCTCAAATGCATGAACTGTGCCCACGAGTGGAGGACAAGGGTGGGGCGGGCATCCCCCGAATGCCCGAAATGCGGCGGGAGGATGGTTGCGGTTTTCAAGGGGAACGAGGCGAGGGGCGGAAGGGCTTCCGTAAAAAGTGCCTCCCTTGTTGCCTCCCACGGAAAAAAGGCGATTGTCGTGATGGCAGGCTACGGCATCGGACCGGATACAGCCGCGCGAATACTCGGAACCCAGAAGGATGGCGACGACCTGCTCAGGGAGATACTGAAGGCGGAGATAAATTACTCCAGAACAAGGAGATTCTGGGATTAATGATTTAAATCGATTGCGATTAACGAATCATGCAATCAAGGGATAACGGAAATGCTGTTGTTGCAAAATTTACCGAGGGCAATGCCATAGAGAATCTGGAGGGGCTGGCGGAGAAACAGGGCATCGACTCGGCCGTGATTGTATCCGGCATAGGCATGCTGAAAAATGCGGTCATAGGATATTTCAACGGAAAGGAATACATAACGGAAAAATTGGATGAGCCGGCGGAACTCGTGTCGATGCAGGGGAACATCGGAAGAGATGCAGAAGGCAATGTCATATGCCATATACATGTGGCTCTCGCCCCCTCCGACCACAGACTTGTGGGAGGACATCTTCTCGGAGGGGAAGTGAATGTCGTGAACGAGATTGTGCTGGAAAGGCTGGACGGCATAAAAATAACCAGAAGGAAGAACGCCGACGGGCTTATGGAGATGTATCTGGAGTAGTCTCAATCCTCCATCACGAATATTGCCGCTGCCACGACCGTTGTCCATTTGCCGCTCTTGTCACCCCTTGCGGACTGGGTTATGTTTCTGGAACGGACAATGCGACCGCTCATGCGGTATTCCTGCTTCCTCTCGTCCCACGCCTTCTCCGGGTCGAATTCGAGACCGAGTGTGGTTGCAAGCATGGTGGCAGCAAGGTCTTCGGCGTAATCTCCCGCCTTCTTCGCCGTCTCGCCGTAGCTGTGATATTCGGACAGATACCCGTAGAGGCTACGGTCATTCGGGAGGGCGAGACCGATGGAGGCCGCAACAAGGCGGTTCGGCTCATTCGTGGAATTCTTTGCCATGACGCAGAAGGTTATCGCGCCGGGTTTTATGTATTTCTTTCCCTCGCTGGCAGATATTATCTTGCAATTCGGGGGAGCAATGCTCGACACCTCAACGAGATTGCAGGAGGCAATGCCAGCATTCCTCAGAGCCAGCTCGAATGACTGCAACTTATCCTTATGCCTTCCCACCCCCTTGGTGAGAAACAGCTTCCTGGGTATCATGAGGGGTTATGCTTTTTTGATAATAAAAGTTATCGCATACTTCTGTCCACCACCTCGACAATGTCCATCACATCCCCGTATTTTTTGAGATGGTGATAACATTGGGGAGATGCCGTGACAATCGTTGCACCCTTCCCCTTCGCCTCCTCCGAAATACGTTTTGCCATTTTCTCCGCCGTTTCCGGAAATGCCATACTGAATGCAAGGTCGCCGCCGCAGCACTGGGACAGATTCCCGTGTTCGCCGAATTCGATGAAGCCGCCTGCCATATCAAGCAGCTTTCTGGGCGCATCGTATATGCCGAGTTTTCTTCCAAGCACCGAAGAGTCATGATATATGAATTTCATTCCCGGATTTTCCATGTTCAAATCCATTCCTGCAAGAAATTCCGATATGTGCATGATTTCGAACTTTTCCTTGAGCGGGAGAAATGACTGCATCCCGGACGGGCATGAGAATATCACCTTTTTGATACCCATTTCCTCCAGCCTGCGCTCCAGCTTTTTAATCTGTTCGTTTTCCCTCCCTATGATTTCAACCGGATTGCCGCAGCAGGTGTCGTCCAGAACCACAACATCCAGACCCAGCTTTCCGAATATCGAAAGCGCCGCCCTCTTCAATCCCTGCTCCTTGTAATTTTCGATACAGCCGGAGAAATACGCTATTTTGCTATTCGCCCCGCCCGTTCCAACACCCTCCGCCTCCGTTCCGAACGGATTTCCGTATTTTGCGATATTATCTATGATTGCCTGATGGGCGGGAAGCACACCGTTGATGTCCTTCCGGGCAGCGTGTATGATATCGTTTATTCTCACGAGTGACGGACAATCCTGCTCGCATCGCCCGCACAACGCGCATTTCTGAAGTGTTTCTATGACCGAATTGTCTTCCTCTATCTCGCCCGACAGCAGTCCGTACGAGAGGAAAATCTTGCCCCTGCCGCTGTCCGCCTCCGTGCCGCCCATGTCGAATGTCGGGCATGCTTTCTTGCAGTAGCCGCATCCGGTGCAGCACAGCAGTTCATGCTGGATCTGTTCAAGGTGCTTCATCTCACTCATTTTCAGGGTACCTCAGATACGAAATTATGCTCCCCTTCCACTGCGCCATTTTTCCGGGGTTCATTATGTTTTTCGGGTCGATTGCCCCCTTTATCTCTTCCATGACGGCCAGCGAATCCTTCCGCTCGATTTGCATCCACGGTGCCTTGGATATGCCTATGCCGTGCTCCCCGCTGACCGTTCCGCCAAGGGAAATCACGACCCTGTAGATTTCGTCAACTGCCCTTTCCGCCCGCCTCCAGCTCCCCTCCGCCGTGGGGTTTATCAGAACCTTTGTATGGAGGTTGCCGTCGCCGGCATGGCCGTACGTGCCTATCAGGATGTCGTTCTTCTTCGCGATTTCCTGGAATTTCTTTATCGCAACCGGAATTTTCGATATCGGTACGGACATATCGTCCGCAAGGGAAACCGAAACCATGTCTTCACCATAACGGGAAAGTGAGGGCAGAACCCCCTTGCGCCCCCTCCAGAGATTCGCCATCTCGTCCTCATCATCGGTGAATTCTATGTTTCCGGCGCCGCTAGCCCTGCATATATCCGCTATGCTCTTTATCTTCCTGCCTATGACCTCCTTCTCGTCGTCTACTTCCGAGAGTATGATTGCCTCGCACTCCGGCAGGCCTATACCCATTGATTTGTTGACTGCCCTTATGCACACGTTGTCCATTATTTCCAGGGCGGAAGGAAGCAGACCGGATGCGATTATGTTGGAAATCCCCTGACCCGCCTTTTCCAGGGAATCGAATGATGCGACGGAGATTGCCCTGTTCTCGGGCAATGGAATGATTCGGAATGTTATTTCTGTTATTATGCCCAGCGTGCCCTCGCTTCCCACCATCAGTTTCTCCATCTGGTATCCCGACGAGTTTTTGATTGTTCTCGTTCCGAAATGGGTGATGCTCCCGTCAGGCAGCACGACCTCCATCCCGAGAACGTAATCCCTTGTTGCCCCGTACTTTATTGCCCTCATGCCAGAAGCGTTTGTGGCGACCATCCCCCCCACCGTGCATACATCCCCGCTTCCGGGCGAAGGCGGAAAGAAGAAATTCTTCTTGGCAAGCTCTTTGTTGAGTTTGCCATAAATTACGCCCGGCTCCACCGTGCAGTACAAATCCTCGACACGGATTTCCTTTATTCTGTTCATGGAGGTCATATCGAGAACGATGCCCCCCTCTATCGGTATCGACTGACCGGAGAGGGCGGTTCCCGAGCCTCTCGCAATAATGGGGATGCCGTGCTCGTAAGCGATGCGGACTATTCTGCTCACTTCTCCGACGTTATGAACACGAGCAACAATATCGGGAGTGCTACGGTGAATTGACGCATCAAAACCATAGGTGTAAAGCCCTGCACGTGACGAAATGATGTTGCCCTCACCAACCACGCCCTTTATTTCCTCCGCCACTG
>CAZOAF010000066.1:0-6121 GCA_964577775.1 uncultured Thermoplasmatales archaeon
CGCCCGAGAATGTGAGATACTCGTTTGCAGGCACGTCGTACGGCAAATTGAGGCCGCCGTGCCCCATGAGCATGGCAGGCCAGATGATTGTGTGGAAAGGTATGTTGTCCTTTGCGAGGAAATAGTAGTGCTTTGCATCGCCCTCCCACCACTTCTTCCATTCTTCGGGATTGCCGTTTGCGGATGCCCATTCAATCGATGCGGAGAGGTATCCTATCACCGCTTCGAACCAGACATACAGCCGCTTGCTCTCGAATCCCTCAAGTGGAACCTCGACGCCCCATTCCAGGTCGCGGGTTATTGCCCTGTCCTTCAGTCCCCCCTTCACCCAGTTTCTCGTGAATTTCAGCACGTTGTCCCTCCAGTATTCCTTGTCCTCGAGCCATTCCGTAAGCCTGTCCTCGAATTCGGAGAGTTTGAAGAACAGATGCTCCGTTTCCTTCATCACGGGCGTGCTGCCGCATATCTTGCATCTCGGCTCTATCAGTTCAGACGGCTCCAGGGTCTTGCCGCACTTGTCGCACTGATCCCCCCTTGCCTCCCCGCCACAGTGGGGGCACGTACCCTCGACATATCTGTCTGGCAGGAACCTGCCGCATTTATCGCAGTAGGGAGAGAGCATGCTCTTTCTGTATATGTATCCGTTCTCGTAGAGGCGGAGGAAGAAATCCTGCACGACCTTCTTGTGAAATTCCTTGCTCGTGCGGGAAAAGTTCTCGAATTTGATGCCCAGTTCCCTGATATTCTCGACATGCTGGGCGTTGTAGCGGTCCGCTATGTCCTTCGGGCTCTTTCCCTCCTTCTCTGCGGTGAGGGTGATGGGAGTGCCGTGTTCGTCGCTGCCCGAAACCATCAGAACGTCGTTTCCTGCCATCCGGTTGAATCTTCCGAATATGTCGGCGGGCAGCAGGCATCCTGCCAGCGTTCCCAGGTGCAGCGGTCCGTTTGCGTACGGCCATGCGGAACCGATGAATATGCGCTCTTTCATGTTCAGGTAATGGAACGTAAATTAAAAATATATCCGTAAGGTTTTAATAATCTCACCGCATAGCAAGAATGAAATTAGTGCATCATCATGTTCACAAATTCACTCAATAACTTTCAGGTTTACCAACGCATTTGCAGAATCACCATGGTGTGCTAATTTTAAGGAGTGATAAAAATGTCAATAGATCCATCATCGGCAAAATATCTTATTAAAGCAAAGATAAAAGTGGACGGAGCGGTCGAGAAGTCGGACGTCATAGGTGCAATCTTCGGTCAGACCGAAGGGCTCATAGGTGACGACCTTGACCTCAGAGACCTGCAGAAGTCCGCAAGGATAGGGCGTATCGAAGTCGATATGCACCAGAAGAACGGAAAGAGCGAGGGCACACTTTCCCTCACATCTGCACTTGAAAAGGTGGAGACGGCGATAATCGCTGCAGGGATAGAATCCGTGGACCGCATAGGCCCCTGCAAGGCGGAGATAACCATAGACAAGGTCGAGGACGTGAGAATCTCGAAGAGGAAGCAGGTCGTCGACAGGGCGAAGGGCATACTTACGGGAATGATAAAGGAAGGCAGAGAGGAGATAGAGGATATAGCGGAGATAATTCGCCAGTCAGTGCAGGTCGAGGAGATAGAGTACTACGGAAAGGAGCATCTTCCTGCAGGACCAAACGTTGGCAAGAGCGATGCAATTATAGTTGTTGAGGGCAGGAACGATGTCATAAATCTGCTGAAGCACGGAATAAAAAACACGATATCCGTTGAGGGCACAAGCATACCGAAGAGCGTGGTAGACCTCTGCACCGAGAAGGTTGCCACCGCATTTGTAGACGGCGACCGTGGCGGCGAGCTTATCCTGAAAGAGCTGCTGCAGGTTGCGGATATAGATTTCGTTGCAAGGGCACCGAAAACAAGGGAAGTGGAGGAACTTCCTTACAAACTCATAATGAAATCTTTGAAGAACAAAATTCCAACCGAGCAGTATATGGAGATGCACGGCATAGAGAGGGAGAACAGCAAGCCCGTCAGCAGGAAGGAGACCAAGAAGGAGACCAAGAAGGAATCAAGGAGCGAACCGAAACTCAACGATACCCAGAAAAACTACAAAAAACTGCTTTCCGAGGTGAAGGGGACGCATGCCGCCGTTCTGCTGGACAGCAATGGAAAGGAATTGGGCAGGTTGAAGGTGGAAGCCCTTATCGACGAGATTCCGAAAAGCAAGCCCCACACCATCATATTTGACGGCATAACCACGCAGAGATTGATAGATATCGCCTTCGAAAACAACGTGAATACGGTGCTTTCGACCAAAAAGGGAGAACTCTCTAAGGTTCCCTCATCCATAAAGGTAATCACAGAGGACTCGCTCAGATAGGTTTCGGTGGCGAAGGTAAAAAATGAAGGGGCTTGTATACGTCTATACAGGCGACGGCAAGGGCAAGACAACTGCAGCCCTTGGCAGCGCGCTCCGGGCGGCGGGCTACGGCAAGAGGGCGGTAATAGTACAGTTTCTGAAAAAGGGGAATTACGGCGAGAAACGTTCATCCCTGGAAATCCACCAGTTCGGCCGAGAGCAGTTCGTATTCGAACCGGAGGAGAGGGATTACGAACTTGCGGCAGAGGGCATTGCATTTGCGAGGGAGATTCTGGACGAAAGACCATTCCTCCTTGTGCTTGACGAGGTTAATATGGCGGCTTCGATGGGGCTGGTAGGCATAGATGATGTTCTGGATGTTGTAGGAAGAAGGGGAGAGACCAACATCATACTCACCGGGAGAAACGCCCCGCAGGAATTCGTGGACGCGGCAGACCTTGTTACAGAGATGAAGAAGGTAAAACATCCGTTCGATAAAGGCATAAAGGGAAGAGAGGGACTGGAATATTAAACGTCAGAGGAGTTCCGCCACTTCATCCACTATGTCCACTCTGTCGTTGAATCGGTCAACCTTCTTTTTCATTCTCTTTTTTTTGGCATCGAAGAAATTCACGCCCTCCAGCGCCTTTATGGTCCCCGTGACCTCCGCATTTCTGAAAATCTCCACTTTCTTTCCGTCAATACCTCCAGCTATGTTGCACATCCCGACCTTTATGGCGGAGCCCTCAACGTTTCCCTCGACCTTCACTCCGTCTTCCAGCGTTATGTTGCCGGACACCTTCAGGGAGCCGTATATCGTGCTTCCGCTTTCCACCGTGACGTTGCCCCTGACACGATGATTTCCGGTTATCACGCAGTTCTTTCCCACATGCAGCCCCCCGCTTATGACGGAATCGTTTCCGATTGATGAGCTATTGGGCAGAAACATATACTTTTCCGAAATGGATATGATTTCATCGTTCTTCTCGAGTTCCTGCAGAATTCTCTCCACCTCCTCGCTGTGCCCCCTCTTGAGCAGTTCCAGCACGTACAGAAGGACGTATATGACCATGGGTATGGGACTTCTTATGTTTATCCATCCCTTTGCCTCGAACCCGTCGCTTATCTCCACGTTGTCGCCCACGTCAAGGTCTCCCTTCAATGACAGCTTACCGTTTATCTTTGTCCCGTCTGCTATGTAGGCATCCCCGCCGCACGATACGTTCCCGTTTATGGTGGAGAACAAATCGATTCTCACGTCACTTTTCGTTTCTATGTCGCCGTTTATTTTCGCCCTTTCTCCCGCAAATAGCCGTTCCGACGAAATGTTAAAATCAACCTGACACGAGTTTCCCACAACCGCATCACCTTCAACCCGTATGGTTCCTCCATCGAATTTCGTGCCATCGGGTATTATGTATGTTCTCTTGTTGAATCCCATCCACTTCGTAATATGCAAGGAGGTATAAAGAATATGCTATTTTTTTCAATAAATCATCCGTTCCATGATGTCTGTTTCGTCAATTTTCTCTCTGTGCGACGGTGTGATTACCTCCCCCTCCACCCTCACATGATATCTCCAATAGCGAAGGAAGGGGAGGCGTATGTGGTGAAAATCTAGGGTGGTGATATGCAAATTGGCAAAAATCCCGTTTTTGCTGTCATTTATGGATATGAAAACTTCGGTCGGTATCAACCCCATGTCGTATGTGTATGAGGAAAATTTCATCTCCGTGCTATCGGGAGATACGGCCATATAGCTCCCGTCCTCGCTCAATATAACGAATGAATCAGCATCCAGTATATTGTGCATCAGATATCCCCAGACAATAGAGAGCCGACCCCGGAGAATTTTGCCGTCCATATATCCCCTCTCCGCCGCAGGCGTTGAAAGGGAGAACACATTGTGATCATGGTATCCCGTTCCATCAACAATTATCTGTTTTCCGTCGATTTTCATAATGCCGGAAACATGAAATCCGGGAACTGCAAGCCACCATCCCATGCCCGCCGCCCCCTGCCAGCCTTCCGTATCATTGACGAACTGCAGCGATATTCCCCTACCGTTCGCCTCAAAGGATACATTGTAAATCATGTGACCTCCTTCCATAAATCCACGAATGACGGTGCTTCCAGAAATTTGCACGAGGGGCATTTTATCGGATGCGCTGAACGAGAACGACGGCATGCGCTCCATCACTTCCATATGTCCGTCCCTGTAAATATAGAGCCCCGCCATGGCTGCTCCCCTGTTTCCATCTTGGGAAAGAACCGTTGTTATGAATACGATGCTGAAATTGCCGCTCATGCATTCGAAATACCATGTTTCTGTGTGGAGGGGCATGTCTGCGTGGAAGGCATCATCGTCGAGCGATATGTTCTCTGGAGTGAAGCCGTCATTTGTCGAAAAATCGAAAGCCACCGGATGCCCGTCTGCTATCTCTCGTTCATCGCCGTCATTTCCTCCGTATACTCCCCGGTCCAGGGATGAGGCAGGAATGAGAACCATTATGACCGCAACAACCAGTACTGCCCATCCGGACTTCATACCGGTAAACATGCCATTGTTTTAAACGGTTGGCATTAAACTTTTAATCTCCCCTCCTGTTCATCGTTCATGGGTTATATCGTTGTTCTCTGCACATGTAGGAGGGAGGAGGCGGAGGGGCTGGCAGATACGCTTGTCGGCGAGGGGCTTGCCGCATGCGTGAACATGATGGATGTGAAATCCGTATTCAGGTGGAAAGATTCCGTTGAAAGGGAAAATGAGACACTTCTTGTGATAAAATCCAGAGAAGACAAGTGGAAAAATATGGAAAAAAGGATAAAGGAGATTCACAGTTACGATACGCCTGAAATAATAGCCCTTCCGATAAAGTACGGACTGGACGAGTATCTCGGATGGATTGATGAGGTTATGGGTGGAAAATGAGCGTAATAACCCTTACAACGGACATGGGGTGGTTCTATGCCTCGCAGATGAAGGCACGGATTTTATCCGTGAACCCGGATGCAAGAATAGTTGATATAACCCATGATGTCAGCCCCCAGAATATCAGGGAGGGGGCGTACATTCTCTACTCTTCGGTTGTTCATTTTCCGGAGGCAGTTCACATAGCGGTTGTCGACCCGGGTGTGGGAACAGAGCGCAAGCCGCTGATTGTCAAATGCGGGAATTCATACCTTGTCGGCCCTGATAACGGTGTCCTGATTCCTGCTGCCAGGCGGCTGGGAATGTATGGGGTTTATGAAATCGCGGAGAACAGATATATGGCAGGCCGCATATCGAACACGTTTCACGGCAGGGACATATTCGCTCCTGTCGCTGCCCACGTGTCGCTCGGCGTTAAGGCGGAGGAACTGGGACGTGTGTTTAAAGATTACGAGCGCATGGATTTCGGAAAATTGGAAACCGGCGAAACCGTCAAAGGAGAAATAATATTTATCGACAGATTCGGAAATATGGTTACCAACATACCCGGCGATTTGTTGAAACTGAAATACGGGGACTGGGTGAAGGTAAAAATATCGGGCAAGGAGCTGGAGGTTAAATTTCTGAAAAGTTACGGATACGCGGAAAAAGGAGAGATGCTTCTCACCATATCGAGTTCGGATTTTCTTGAAATCTCGCGCAGGGATGGCAGTGCATCCAGAATGCTGGAAGCGGAGGTAGGCAGCGACGTGGAGATCTCCTAGAACCCTTTTTCTTTTTGAAAAAGAAAAAGTGCTTCACCCCAAAAAGAAAACTTGACAGTCCTCAAAAATTAAATCGTTGAC
>CAZOAF010000067.1:0-6119 GCA_964577775.1 uncultured Thermoplasmatales archaeon
ATCGGGTGTACACTAAATCCATATCGTATTATTTAACGATATCGAAATTTTTTAAGAATGGCGGGGATTTTACATATATACTGTAATATACAGTACTAAAATGCACGATTTTGCGAAAATCACGACAATTTTTATAATGTCGCCGGATAGTCATCCGTGGTCGAGAACAGAGTCCTCATGGCATGCTTCATCATGGCGGCATTCATCTCCATGTCCATTTTCATCGCCCCGTTCTCTCTCGAGAAAAACACAGTGGGAAATCTGGACGGAAGTGCATGGAAAATAGATTATGCCGGCATATGGGACGGCATGCCATCGTTCCAGAGAGCCATATATTACTTCGGGGATTTGAACTGCCACCAGAAATCATACCGCTCGTATTTCATAAACGGCAATCAGATGCCGGTATGTTCCAGGGACACGGGTATGCTCATCGGTCTATCCGCGGGATTCTTCATATCCATGTTCTCGCCGAAGGGAAGAAGTATCGGAGAAACGGCATTTCGCATGTTCCGCGGAAGGGTGAAGGGCATGAGAAGGCTGGCTGCCCTGCTGGTGTTTCTTATCCTGCCCGCATCTGCAGACGGGTTCCTCCAGATTTATACCGGTTACGAGAGCATCAACCCGTTACGTACGCTGACAGGATTCATGCTCGGGCTGGGAATATCCGTTATCGCATCACTACTCGTGCTCACGGACCCCAGGATTGATTAGTCACAATGTCTTTATTCTGTCAAACTCGCCGCTTTTCAGTATGTCCAGCAGTTTTTTCCCCGCCCCCATGACCTCCTCGCTTATTCCGGAATGGAATTGCCCTGGCTGTATTCCCACGAGCATTATGTCCGCCTCCGTCGTCTCCTCCAGGTGGGATATGAAAATTGACAGGGGAAGTGAGTGGGTGGAAAATCCGGCGGAACCAATCTTTTCCTTCGGTACGATTCTTGTTTCCCCTGCATCCAGCCCCATGTCTGCAGCATCCACTATGACCACGATATCGGCATCATTTTTCCTTACCTCGGATATGTAGTTCTCGGGCACCGTGAAGCAGTCTATGGAAATCCAGCCGCTTTGCGAGAAATTTCGTGCCACCCACACGCCTATACCGTCGTCGCCGTTGAGTTCGTTTCCCACACCGAGCAGTACGTTCATGGATGAATATGGAAATCATCTATAAAAGCATGACATCAGCCGCCCTCGACAGGCGGGAATACCGCAACCTCGTCGCCCTCTCCCAGCACCTCGCTGCCGTCTGCGTATCTGTGGTTCAGCGACAGCACGGTATATCCGGCGAGTTTTCTCATCTCTGGATATGTATCGAAAATGATGTCCAGCAGTGACTTCAAATCCATGCCTTCTTTGACTTCGATTTCGGTCTGACCCCTGCCGGCCGCCTCCCTGTGGGCTGAGAAGAACTTCACCTTAACTCTTATCATATCACACCTCCCATACACCCTCCCTATCCTCCACATCCTCTGCCTCCCCTCCGCCCCCGCAGCTCGGGCATTTCCCGTTCCTTTTCACCTCTATTATATCATATTCCCCGAACATTCCGTCGTATATGAGCAGTTTTCCGGCCAGCAGGTCACCGGTTCCGGTCAGGAACTTTACGACCTCGGTCGATTGAATCGTCCCTATGGTTCCCGCAGCAGCGCCCAGAACGGGTGTTTTCGCCGGAGGCGGCGGGTCCGGAAACATGCATCTCAGACATGCTGTCCTGCCGGGGATCACGGTCGCAACCTGACCTCCCATCTCGCTGCACGCCCCGTGGAAGAGGGGCATTTTCAGGGCAATCGATGCATCGTTGAGCACGTAACGCGTGTCGAAATTGTCCAGGCAGTCGACCACGGCGTCCATTCCCCCGAGCAGTTCGACGGCATTTTCCCCGGTTATCCTTTCCCTGACGCCCTCAACCTCGACGTCCGGATTCGCATCCCGGAGGCGCTCCACGGCGGAAAGAACCTTGTCCCTCCCTATGTCGCTGTCGCCGTGAAGTATCTGGCGGTTGAGATTGGAAAGTTCCACCGTGTCATCGTCTATTATCCGGATGTAACCGACACCTGCGGCTGCAAGATAGATGGCGACGGCCGAGCCCAGCCCGCCTGCCCCTGCGATTGCCACCCTTCCCTTTTCGAGTTTTTCCTGCCCCTCCTCCCCGAATCCCGGTATGGCAATCTGGCGGCTGTACCGTTCCTTGTCCCTTTCGGTGAGCATGTTATCTGTAGAATTCATCTGCCATTCTTTTCACTTCCGCCCTCACGTCCTTTCCGCGATGTGCATCTGCAATCATGCGTGCGATTTCATCCATCTCTCGCTCCTTCATTCCCATGTGGGTAGCCTCCGCGACGCCGATTCTTCCAGATATGTCGATGAATATTCCCTGATTCTCCATTCTCCCGCAGAATTCTTCGGCATCTCCGGGGCCCATATCAAGCAGTACCTGGTGGGAGCGGGTGAATCCCTTCTCCGGGAATTTCACGGGCATACCCATCTCGTGGAGGGCAGATGCAAGTTTTCTCGCATTTCTGACAATCTGGGATGCATATTCTTTTCCGTGAGCCAGCATTTCCTCCAGCACGATGCCAAGGGCTGCTATTCTGTTGGCATGGGGGTTGTCCACAAGTCCTATCCCCCTGTCAAAATCGAAGAGCAGCATTTCTCCCAGCATTTCCGCCTTTTCTTCAGAATTCGTAAGTGCCAGACCGCCCTGCGGCCCGGGAAATGTCTTGTGCGTCGAGCCAATCATCACGTCCGCACCTTCCTTGAGCGGCTGCTGGAATTCGCCGCCTGCCACCAGCCCCAGCACGTGGGATGCATCGTAAACAAGCGTTCCGTATTCCTTTGCAATATCCAGTTCTTTCACCGGATGGGGGAAAAGTATGGCGGAGGCACCGAGCATCGTGACCCGCGGCCTTTCCTCCCTTATCGTTTTCACCGCCCCCTCCACCGATATCTCCGCATCTCTAACGGGAAGAGGGACGAACTCCCTGTCGAATTTATCGTAGCCCAGCGGGTATCCTCCATCTTCCTTTGGGACCGCTGCTATTTTTTCGTGGCATCGTGTGAAAGCCATCATGACGGCAAGGTCGCATATGTTCCCGGAGAGGGGTGTTACAAATGCATGTCTGGCGTTGAAAACCTTTCTTGCAAGGTTCTCCACCTCCTCGAATATCCGGGATGCAAACCTGCTGCCCCCGTACCATCCGGTTCCGTATCTGCCTGCGAGGTCCGACGAGAGCGCATCCAGCGCTGCGGGGATAATTCTATTCTCCGATGCAACAAGATTTAGCCCCGAAGTGCGGTATCTCTCATGCTGTTCTATCAAATCCGAGAGCATGCATAATTAAGCACGTCCAACTTAAAAATTTAAGCCTTTCTGTGCTTTCCCCATATGACCGCGATAATCACGGCAACTATCAGCAGCAGGAGGATTGCCGTTGCTATTGCTCCTCCGGATATGCCCGGCTCCGTGCTTTTCACCAGTACGGGAATCGTAACGGTTTTCTCGCCCCAGTTGGCATTTGCAGACGGGGAATATCTAACCTCCACCCATCCTTCCTCCTCGCCCTTCCCGGAAGCCCTGAACGTGAGGGGTATGGATTTCGAGTTATCTCCCGTGTACTTCGAAGGTATGACAAAGTCGGTCTGGGCTGACGAAACCTTCCATGCGCTTGAGAGGTTCATGACGTTTATCTTCACGTATATGTCGCCGTTGCACATGTTTGTGATGTTGAGATAGGACTTTCCGCTTTCTCCCTTGACAACATTTATGGTACTGTCAGATAGCTGGGCGGAAATTCCCTTGTCGTTGAAGTCCTGGGAGACCGTTACTTTCTCCTCCGCCCCGGAACCCTGTACAAGGAAACTGCCATTCGTGTAGACATGTATGTCGAAGGAATCGTATGAATAAGCCGCCGTTTCCTTGTTCGATGTGAGCGTTATCGTGACGGTCTTCTTTTCCTCCCCTCCCGTGAGCCCCTTCGGGGTTACGGTGAAAGAGTGCACGGACGGTGATGCATACAGCCATCCCGGAACATTGTTTATATCAAAATATATCGTCACGGGCAGGGGAATGAACGATCCGAATCCCCATCTGAACGTCACGTTTGCATTCATCGTAACCGAATCGGAGGGCGGCACGATGGGTGCATCTCCTGCATCGATTTCGATTCCGGACGAGACAAAGCATGCCTCCGCCGATGGTAAAAATATTGCAAGCATAGCTACGAATACAATTATCTTTCCAACTGCCATGTGCATTTATACGTGAGCAGTATAATAAATTTTTCACAGATTACTGCTTCTCTATCGTTATGCTTTCTATTATGACATCGTTCACGGGCCAGTCCTGCATCTGCCCGTACGGGGTCGTTTTGGTTGAAGTATCCACGGATGCAATTGCACGCAGCACATCCATTCCTTCCACGACCTTTCCGAATGCGGCGTAATTCCCGTCCAGATAGTGCTGGTCACCGTCGCATATGAAGAACTGGTTATTTCCACCCTTCTTAGCTCCGGTACTTGCCATGGATATTGTTCCATTCACATGGGTAACATCGGGGCTGCTCTCAAATTTAATTGTTCCGTAAGGGCTTTCTTTATATGTTCCGTTTGGGTAGAAGCCGCCGCCCTGAATCATAAAGTGGTTTATGACACGATGAAATACGAGACCGTCATAGAACCCGTCATTTGCAAGTTTGATGAAATTTGCAGTGGTGACGGGCATCTTGTCCTCGTAGAGCTCCACTTTCATGGTTCCCATGTTCGTTTTTATCACCGCTATGTGGTTTTTCTCGCCTCCCGTGCATCCGCTCATGGAGGATGCCATCAAAATCCCCAGAGCCAGAACAACAAATTTTTTCATGCTACCGTATTGACGACGGATAGATATATTTTTTGAATTTCGAAGCATCGCAATCTCGCTTTCCGACCCCTGCCCCCCCGATGTCCGTTCATGCCTCTGGCAGTATATTCCTCAGCCGTCTCACCGCACCAAGCTTTTCTCCCTTTCCTATCCTCGCCTCCTCCACCCCCTGCTTTATGATCATTGTTGCCTCGTCCATCGCTTTCCTGTCAACCGGATAGGGCACGCCGTCCTTTCCGCCCACCGCAAATGAATATTTTACGGGATCGCTCCACGACGGGGGCGAGCCATACATCAGTTCCGATATGAACGCAAGTGCCCTTACCGTCGCGGGACCGACTCCCTTCATGGAGAGCATCTCCTCGTAGTTTCTCGGCTGGAATTCGTATATTCCCTTCAGAACATTCCAGTTTATCCTTCTGGGCATCTTGAGATGTGGATTTTTCTGTCCCTTCCAGCCGTCGAGCGTTGTCTGGCATGGCGGTTTGTTCAGCAGTTCCCAGTCTCTCCTCAGATGTCTCGGGTCATCATTCACCAGATCAACGGACACCTCCCTTGCATTCCCGCTCTGCTTCGAGGTCATGTCCATGGCACCGCTTCTCCTTCCGATGATGGATGTATGGGGCTCCTCCACAAAACTTTTCACGCTTTCGGATAGCCAGTGGTACCTTCGCGCATATCTGATATCCGTGTTCATTCCCTGCTGGATGACCGCCCAGTCCCCATCCTCCGACACTATCATGACATGGTGATAAAGGTCGTAGCCGTCCTGGAGGGCGGCGCTGTCGACCTTCGCAGCCATCCTGCTTGAATACTTGAGTCCCTCTATGGCGGAGTCACCCAGCCCCATTTCCTCGCCTATGGCATCTATCTCATCGAGGGTTTTTCTGGAATTTCTGCCCTTCCCTCCCGCCACTCTCAATCCCTGTTCTCCTTTCAGTGCTTCCTTCAATGCCCCGCAGGTCACGGTTGTCGTGCCCGATGAATGCCAGTCAAATCCCAGCACGCACGAAAATGCCTGAAACCAGAACGGGTCGGATATGGTCTCCAGGAATTTTTTGTGACCGTATTCATGAATCATGACCCCTGATATCGCATCTGCAAGCTTCACCATCCTGCCGAACAGCCATCTGGGCGCCTTTCCCGGATGAAGCGGAAGGGATGCCATGCCTGTCCTTGCCATTGCATATTTATCTGCAGGCAATATAAAAGATTATAAGGGGGTGTGGATATGTATAAAAATCTTGCCTTTGCACGT
>CAZOAF010000068.1:0-6118 GCA_964577775.1 uncultured Thermoplasmatales archaeon
CGGTGCGGTATCCAGCTCCCCGGATGCCTTTTCGATACTCTCTATTTTTTCTTTTTCATCCGGAAGTATTATGGATTCTATGCCCTCGACCTTCTTTGCCGCGGTGTATGTATCCGCCCTTATTGACAGAAGGGGCAGGTTGCTGCGGTCTGCCATGGCGAGTATGTTGGACGGGGGAACGATATTGTTTGTCAAAATCACGCATGATGTTCTCTCGTCCTTGACGGATGCCGTGATAACATCGCTTCTGTCACCGCCCGTGATTATGAGTTTGTTTTCCTTTTTGAAATCTGGATGCCTCAGCATCTCCGGGACGGACAGGGCTGCTATGAGTATGTTTTCCACGTGATTTTCAAGCCCTCCCCTGCCCGCCACCACCCGTGCGAATAATTTATCCGCGATGTATCCTGCCCTCATCACGTCCAGCTCTTTCATGTACGGCAGTTTGCCGATAAGCGGAATTCCCGTTGCTTCTATTTCCTCTGCCGCCTTTCCCGAATCATCTTTTACCCGGTCCATCACGACGCCCGCAATGTTCACACCCTCGTTCTTCGCCGCCTTGACGGCAAACGAGAGGGAATCCTCCATATCGTAAATGTCGCCCGAGAGAACGAGCAGGATGTCCGCATCGAGATGGGATGCAACGGAGAGGGAGTCCAGTCCGATGGATTTGCCTCTCACCAGATTCTCGCTCCCCTCTATCACAAAGAAATCCTTGCCGGACGAAAGGCGTTCGAATCGCTCCTTCAACTCCTTTTTCACACCGGGAAATGAATGCAGCACTTTCGAATGATGGAAACCGAGCGTGAGTTCATCCACCTCGTCCTCAATGCCGAAAGTCTCCCTGAAAAGTGCCGCGTCGTAGTCGACCAGCCTCTTTTTCTTGTATATCTGGTTGTCCCCGAGCGGCTTCATGTACCCGATTTTTCCACCCATTTTTTTTGCGATTCCGAGTGCAACAGTCGTTTTTCCGGCCTTCGGTTTCACCGATGCTATAACTATATTATTCATTTTTTCACCTCAATATTTATACGGGCATCTAAAACTTTTGCCCCTTTCTCATATACAACCAGCGGATTGATATCCAGTTCTGATATTTCTGGGAATCTGTTTACAAGTATGCCGATGCGATATATGGCGTCAGCAACGGAATCGATGTCCCTGCGGCTTTCTCCCCTTACGCCGAGCAGCAGCGGGTACGAGTTGACCTCCCTCATCATCCTTGATATCTCCCTTCGCGAGACAGGTGCCACGCGGAACGCCACGTCCTTGAGAACCTCGACGTATATGCCCCCGAGCCCGAACATGAGCACCTTGCCGAACGACGGGTCTGTGGTGGCACCGACTATGGTCTCCACTCCATCGGGTACCATCTTTGCAATCTCCACCCCCCTTATGTTCGCCTTCGGTGCGTACTGCTTGCAGTTCCTCAGTATTGCCTCGTAACCCTCCACAACTTCTTTCTCGTTGTCTATGTCTAGCAGGACGCCGCCGATATCGGTTTTGTGGACTATATCCTCCGACACAACCTTCATGACAACCGGATAGCCTATTTCCCCGGCAGCCTCCACCGCCTCATTTATGCTCTTCGCCACCCTGAACGGGGGAACATCCATGCCTGCCGCCTTCATCACCTCCTTTGCCTCCGTTCCGAGCAGTTGCCTCCTGCCCTCTTCGGCAACGGATTGTATGACCCTTCTTATCCCGGATTCGTCCATTTCGATGTTCTCTACCTCGCCCTCCTCCTTCTTCTCGTAGGCTCTGTACAGTGCATTGAGTGAGGAGACCGCATCCTCAACATCCTCGAATGCCGGAATGCCCTTCCCTTTGAGTTCCTCCAGTAGTTTGGCAGTACCCTCGCCCCCGAAAAGGGAGTATATTATGGGCTTCTTGCTCCCGTACTTTTTCTGCATCTCCAGAAATGTATCCATCAGCGGCTCGAGGGGGGTCATGTCCGTCTGGCAGTAAAGGGCTATGACTGCATGTATGTTATCATCCTTCAGCGCCCTTTCCAGTGCCTCCCTGTAATCTTCCCCGCCGGCCTGCCCGGTCAAATCCACGGGATTCTTGTAGGAACCGAATTTCGGTATCACGTCCCCGAATGTCCTTTTTAGCAGTTCCATGTCTCCCGCAAGCTTGACGCCGTATTTCTCGCATGCATCCGCCGCAAGAACCCCTATTCCGCCCCCGTTGGTTATGATGACAACATTGTTTCCGGCAGGCCGGGGGCAGGCAGCCAGCGTGGCAACCCAGTTGAATCCTTCCTCCAGACTGTCGGCCCTCAGCACGCCCGACTGCTTGAATGCTGCATCGAATATTTTGTCCGAGCCGGCAAGTGAGCCAGTATGGGATGCAACAGCTCTTGCACCCACCTTTGAACGTCCCGCCTTTATGGCAACTATCTTCATTTCGTCGGGTTTGTTTTTCACGAGTTCCATGAATTCCTTTCCGTTTTCCAGCCCCTCTATGTACAGGAATGCCACCTTCGTTATATCATCGTTGAAAACGTACTTCAATATGTCAGCTTCGGTTATGTCCGCCTTGTTACCTATTGAAACTATGGTGGAGAGTCCCATGTTCTCCTCGGCCGTTTTTCCTATCATCGCTATCCCCAGTGCTCCCGACTGCGATATTACCGCAATGTTGCCGGGACGGACTTTGGAGGGGCCGAAGGTTGCGTTTATGGGGGGCACTGCAGAGTATATTCCGAAAACATTCGGTCCGAGAATGCGCATTCCGTATTCCCTCGCTTTCTCCACCATCTCCCTCTCCGCATCTATATTCCCGATTTCCGAAAAGCCCGACGTGATAACTATTGCAAATTTCACTCCTTTCTTTGCGCATGCCTCAACCGCACTGACGGCAATACTTGCAGGCACGACTATGAGTGCGAGGTCAATTTCCCCGTCCACTGAAAAAATATCTGTGTATACCTTTTTTCCCAGAATCTCCCCGCCTTTCGGATTTATGGGATATATCCTGCCCTTGTAACCCGAGTCTATTATATTTTTCAGCACGGTATAGCCGATTTTTCCCTCGCTGTGGGATGCCCCGACAACAGCGACATGCCGCGGATTGAACAGGTATTTGAAATCTGTCACCGAGAGCGAATAGAGGTACATGATATAAATTTTTGTGTGGCAATTCTATATATCTGTCATATATTCCGCTGTTTTCAATGCCATCTTCACATGTTTTGCCCCGTTCTTGATTATGCGGGGCCCGTGCCCGGGATATAGGTCAAGGACATCCATGTCAATCCTTCTTATGGATTCCACAAGTTCCTCCATGCTCCCGCCGGGGAAGTCCGTCCTGCCGATGCCGCCGTCGGAAAAGATTGTGTCCCCCGAGAACAGGGATTTGCTTTCGGGTTCGTAAAGGCATATGCTGCCCGGGGAATGCCCGGGCGTGTAGATGACTTCCAGGATGTGCTCACCGACCGTTATCCTGTCCCCGTCATTGAGCTTCCTGTCTATTTTTATGGGCGGCTGTTCGACCCCGAAAAACGATGCAGAGCTGTCGATGCCACGTTCCACGATTTCCGCACCCTTTTCATGAATCATCACCTCTGCGTTGCACAGGTTTTTCAGCCCCGTAACACCACCGCAGTGGTCGAAATGCTCATGGGTGAGAACAATCTTGTCTATTTTTTCCACCGGGATTTCCCTTTCTATCTCCTCCATCACATGATGAAAGTTGAAACCTGTTCCCGTGTCAATCAACGCTGCCTTTTCACCGTCCATCAATAAATACACGTTTGAATCAAACCCGATGCCCGGAATTTTTTTGATTTTCATTGTTTTCGAAATATCGGAGCGATATAAATATGAAACCCTGTCCAAAAGTTTTTAACTTGTCATGTGATTTCAGATAAGCATGGATGATAAAGAGCGGAAAAAGATCATTGATAAAATCGAGGATTTGAATCAGACAAGGGCGATGCTTCACAGGACCATAGAATCGCTCGAAGATAAGAAGGGGGAAATATCGGAGAAGAAATACGAAAAACTCAAGAAGAGATACGCGGAGAAGCATGACAAGATACGAAGCAAGATACACGAACTCGAGATGAAACTGAAGCACCCTACTTGAAATGCATCCGCAGGTGATATATCCCTCCCTGAAGCTCTTTTTCAAGCAGATAGTCCATTTTTTCGAACAGCGAGAGCATGGGCTTGTTGTCCGCGAATACATCTGCAGTAAACCCGTAGAGTCCCCTCTTCTTGGCAATCATTGTAAGGTATTTTAGAATCTCAGTTCCTATCCCCTTTCTCTGCCAGTCATCCCTTACGACAAATGCGACTTCTGCACTATTTGTGTTTTCATCCAGTCCGTATCTTCCAACTCCCACCATCTCCTCCTTTTCGCCTTCGCCGAGAATTGCCACAATTGCCATGTTCTTCGAATAATCCACATTTGCCAGTTCGTGGAGTTGTTGTCTTGGCAGATACTTTTTTACCCCCATAAATCTCTTGTATATTGTTTCATCCGATAGTTTATAGAACATTTCCTTCAGCAAATCCTCGTCCGACGGTTTGATGGGGCGCAGCAGTATTCTGGTTCCATCTTTCAACCTTACATGCTTTTCGAGATTGATAGGGTATATTCCTCCTTCCCCCTCGACAATTATCTGGTCTTTGTAAACAAGGTTGTATTTTTTCGCTTCTTCAAGAAGCCGCTCTCTGAACTTCGGATGGGCTATGCTTATCAGGGCAATTGCCCTTTCCCTTATATTTTTCCCGTGAAGATATGCAGTTCCGTACTCGGTTACAACATAGCGGGCATCACCCCTTGTCAGGGTGACACCAGACCCCTCCTTCAGAAAGGGAACGATTCTTGACACTTCTCCGTTTTTTGCCGTGGAAGGCAAAGCTATTATGCTCTTTCCACCTTCGGAAAGGGCGGCACCCCTCATAAAATCCGCCTGCCCCCCTATGCCGCTATAAAATTCATGTCCCAGCGATTCCGCCGTCACCTGTCCGGTCAAATCTATTTCCAGTGCAGTATTTATTGCCGTCATTTTATTGTTTTTTGCTATGATCATGGGGTTGTTCGTGTACTCTATGGGGTGGAATTCAAATTCCGGATTGTTGTCTATGAATTCGTATGTCTTCCTGTCCCCCATGCAGAAGGATGCAACCGTTTTTCCCCTGTGAAGGGTTTTCTCGGAATTGTTTACAATGCCGTCCTTTATCAGTTTCACGATGCCGTCGGTAAGGAGCTCTGTATGGACACCCAGATTTTTCTTATTTTTCAAACTGGAAATGACGGCATCAGGTATGTTTCCATACCCGACCTGTATGGTGGAGCCGTCTTCCACCAGCCGGGCAATATGCCTGCCTATTGCCTTTGCTTCTTCGTCCGCAGCATCTGTGTTGTATTCCAGTAGTTCCTCGTCGTGCTGTATGATGAAGTCCACGTCATCCATATGGATGAAACTGTCCCCCAGAACGCGGGGCATGTTTTTGTTTATCTGTGCTATTACGATATCGGCATTTTCAACTGCCGATTTCACGATATCCACGCTTATTCCGTAACTCATATATCCGTGCTTGTCGGGATATGAAAGCTGGACAAGAGCTATGTCAACAGAAATTATTTTTCTTCGGAAAAGCTGGGGGACTTCGGAAAGAAATATGGGGGTGTAATCGGCCAGCCCCTCGTTTACCGCCCCTCTTGTATTGTCCCCTATGAAAAAAGCATTATGGCGGAAATTCATTTCGAATTCCTGACTCACGTACGGTGCAACACCCAGGGTCCATACATGCAATACTTCGGCATCTGCAAACGCCTTTGGATGTTTTTTGGTGTAGGATATAAGTTCTTTAACAAGATATGATGGCTTGCCGCATCCCGTACCTATGAAAATTCTGTCCCCGCCGTGAATACCCTCGAAAACCCTTTCAAGGTCGGTGACAAATTTTTTGGGATATTTTTCCCTCAATTCCCCGATACACATATAACCACATCGTTTCAGGATATTAAAATATTAGCTGTAAGGATGTGCAATCACAACTTCCTTTTTATCGGACAGCGATTTGATATCGACGGCAAATGCATCCCGTTCGTTGACAACAAGGGGGTTTATCTCGAAGTTTATGCCGCATCTGCATGCTAT
>CAZOAF010000069.1:0-6108 GCA_964577775.1 uncultured Thermoplasmatales archaeon
AGCATGGTTGCATTCTGTTGAAAAAAGAGTTGGACTAGGAGAATTAGACCCCCAACCTTATTGGGGCTTTGACGACCTTTATCATAAAGCTGGAACTAAACTTCTAAATTGTTTTTATATAAAAGCAGATGTTAAAAAAGATGGTGGCAAAGAGTATTACCACTACAATAAAATTTACATGCTTGAAAAATTTGATCGCGATAAATTTATTAGTGCAATTGAAAATGGGATTATTTTAATCGATTTTGATGCAAGAACAGGACATAATCACGGCACAAAATTCAGAATGAGACAAGATAAGTTACCAGACTTATATGGAAAAGTTACTCTTATAGATGAGTAATTTTGGCCAATATATCTCCTGCTGAATGATATTGTATTCAGCTTCTGCCGTGGGCAATGCTGTCCTTTTTACCTTTTCATCCTTTCATCTGCAACGATTGCCTGCCCGAAGGATATGCCCCCGTCGCCTGCCGGAATATTCTCGTTTACCAAAAATTTCAGACCTGCTGCCTCGACCCTTTTTTTCACCACACGCACAATGTGCTCGTTGTATGCACATCCTCCGGACACACCTACAAAACCGACGTGCTCCCGTTCCGCATATTCCACCGCAATCTCCCCCAGCCCGCGGGCAATGTATTCCTCGGCGGAGAATGCGAGATTTCTTGAATTTTTATCACGATTGGCCCATATGTAATCCATGAGGACGGATGTACTCAGTACAGCCTCCGCCCCCCATTCTATTTCCGGTTTGATGCTGTAACTTTTGCCCCCGACGGCATGGCTCTCGAGTTTCATCGCCGGCTCGCCCTCGTATGTCCTGGCAGTGCATATGCCGAGCAGGGCGGCAACAGCGTCGAGAACGCGACCGCAACTCGTTGTTTTTATCCCCCGCCCCGCCTCCACCTGCTTCAAAACAATGCTTATTTCATCCCTGCCGTGAGGGAAAGCTCCTTCATTCTCGTAAAGAAATTCCTCCAGCCCGTCCCTGCCCCGCAGCATGGCGGCAACCATTCTCAACGGATACCTCGTGGCAAGGTCCCCACCTATCATGGGCTGCTCCTCCAGATGCCCGACCCTGACGAAATCGGACATCGAACAATGGAGTACCTCCCCGCCCCATATCGCCCCGTCCACCCCGTAGCCCACACCGTCAACAGCTATGCCAACCATGTCATCAACCCCGTGCTCGCCCATCAGACCTGCAATGTGGGCATGATGGTGCTGGACGCCGACCGCGGGGATGCCGTTCTCCTCCCCGAACTCCTCCGCCATCCTCGTCGTGGAAAACTGGGGATGAATGTCATGAGCCACGACCCCGGGGTTCACATTGGTGAGTTCCAGGAGATGCATGGTTTCCCCCCTCAGAAAATCAATGGTATCCGGCTTCTTCGTGTTGCCTATGTACGGGGAGAGGAACGCCTTTCCTCCGGACAGAACGCATGAGACAACGTTCAGCTCAGCACCGAGGGCAAGGACATCCCCTGTATCGAACGGCAAATTGACAGGGGCGGGAACGTAGCCGCGGGAGCGACGTATGAAAGAAGGCCTGCCGTCAACAAACCGTATTACGGAATCGTCGCATCTGTGTGCAATTTTTCGGTCGTAAACCAGAAAGTAGTCCACCTTTCCTCCGAGTTTTTTCACCGCCTCGTCATCATGATATATGATGGGCTCGCCGGGCATATTGGCAGATGTCATGACAAGCGGATGGCTGCATCTCTGGAAGAGCATCACGTGCATGCCGGTGTACGGAAGCATAACGCCTATGTTGTGAAGCCCGGGGGCCACGTCCTCCATGTCCCTCCTCTTTTCCAGAACCACGATGGGCTTGATATGCGATTCCAGCATCCTTTTCTCTTCCTCGCCGATGACCGCAATGTCCTCCGCCATATCCGTGCTTCCTGCCATCAGCGCAAAGGGCTTGTTCTCCCGCCCCAGTGCCTCCCTGAGTCTTCTTACCGCATCCTCATCGAAGGCGGAACACGACATGTGAAATCCGCCGTTACCCTTGATGGCAATTATCTTTCCCTCCATCAGCAGCTTGCCAGCCGTCCATATCGCACTGCTGCCGGAATCGATTTTTTCCCCGCGGGTATCAAGCAGGTATGACCGGGGACCGCATTTCTCGCATGCAACGGTCTGCGCATGATACCTTCGGTCCGCGGGGTCTGTGTATTCCTCGCGGCAAGCATCGCACATGGGAAATTCGTCCATCGTCGTATTGTTCCGGTCGTACGGAAGTTTCTCTATCACGGTATACCGGGGACCGCAGTTGGTGCACGTGGTGAAGAAGTAATCATATCTCCTGTTATTCGGGTCTGTCATCTCCCTTATACAATCATCGCATATCCCGATGTCGGGAGGGATTATCGAGGCGGCACTCCTTTCCTGGTTTTCACTGCTCTTTCGTATCTCGAATGTCTCAAAGCCACCCTCTCCGCTCCAGTGCACATCAATGTCATCGATGCGCGCCAGCGGCGGCTTTTTCTCGCGCATATCGCCGATGAACGATTTGATGTCGCCCTCATCGCCCTCGACCACCACCTCCACACCCGCATCCCCCCTATTGAGAACATAACCCCTGAGAGCGTGTGAAATGGCAAGGCGGTAAATAAACGGGCGAAAGCCCACCCCCTGAACGATTCCGCTGACCTTTATCTCTGCTCTCATCTTACCAATGGAAGGAATCATCGTTTAATTATTTTTCACCCAGCGATTCTACTATCTTTCTGACTTTCTCCACAACCTCGTCGGGATTTCTGCCCAGCACCCGAATCATTGCCTCCTTTCCGTAGCCACCTGCATCCCACACAATATCCGGAACATGCCCCGTCTTCCTTATGGCATAATCGGTGCCCCATTCCATCGTCGAGCTGCCTTCCGGTTCGTACCTCCGGTCAAAACTTGCCACTTCGAGCCCCGCAGCACGGCATGCCTCCACGGTACCGGGCGAGTATGAAATGTTCATGGCGGAACGCATGTCGCCGTCGTATTTCATGCATGCGAGAACGATGGATGCAACATGCTTCGAGGCACCGAATCTGCACTCGCCGGACTGGAAAGGCCTGCCCGAAACCTTCACCATCCTGCCGTATATGCCGCACACACCCCCCGTATCCGAAGCATTTTTCACTGCATAAACAAAGTTTATTCCCACCTCGGGCACAAGCGACGGGGGCAGGAACGAAACCACCTCATCGACGGCATTCTGGAGAGAAAGCCATATTCTCGCTTTTTCCATCTGCCCTTCATATTCCTTTTTGTCATCACCACTCATCTGCCGGATGATGGCATCCGCAACGGGAATGTGGTCCGCTCTCTGCTTGACAATATCCACCCCCCTGCCGGGCGAAATCCCGCCGGCAATCGCGGACCATGTGTATGCCTTCGCAATGCCCGCCGCCTCCACCAGCCCGTGCCCCTTTGCGAGAAAGGCGGTGAGAAAGGCGGAGAAGGTGCAGCCGGAGCCGTGTGCTTTCCTGTTCATTCTCGGAAGGGTGAATGTGTAAAATTTGCTGCCGTCGAACAGCACGTCGGATGGCTCGCCCTTCAGATGCCCACCCTTGATCATGACATTCTCAGCGCCCATCCCGTGTATGGAAACACATGCCTCCATCACGTCATCAATGTCCTCTATTTTCCTCCCGCAAATCCTCTCCGCCTCGCCTATGTTGGGAGTGATGACATAACAGTGCGGAATGAGATATTTTTTTATGGCATCCACAAGACCGTCGGAGGAAAGCCCATGCCCCGTGGTCGATGACAGAACGGGGTCGACGACGATTCTTGTTTTCTTCATTTTCTCAGCAACAATTTTCGCGATTTCCGGGGTGTAAATCATTCCCGTTTTTGCCGCACCCACATCAAAGTCCTCCAGAATGGCATCAATCTGGAATCCAACCTCGCCGGCGGGAAGAGGATAAATTCTTCTCACCCCGGATGTGTTCTGGGATGTTATGCACGTTATCGCGGATGTGCCGTGAACGCCTGCAACCATGAATGATTTCAAGTCCGCCTGTATGCCCGCCCCTCCCGAAGAATCCGAACCGCCGATTGTCAGAGCAACTTTATGCATGAGTTGATAGGGAGAAATGATTTAAGTTTATTTGCATTTAACATCATGCCAAAAATCGTTGTCAAGAAGGACGGGAGGGAGGAGGAATTCGTCCCGGAAAAGATTGTCGCATCCGCCGTGAAAAGCGGGGCAACACCTGAACTGGCGAGAAAGATTGCAGGGGACATAGAGAAAATCGAAAAGGATAAAATAGAGAGTCGGGAGATAGAGAAAGAGGTGCTCAAAAATCTGAGGAAGGAGAGCCCTGCACTGGAAAAAAGATGGATTGCCTACGACAAGTCAGTGAAGCGCCTTTACCGCCACTACAAGGGAGGGCTGTATGAATAGGGGGAAAAAGCGCAAAAATTTAAATAATATTTTATGTTGGGGGAGACGGTGATATAGTGGACGAAGAAAAGAACGAAGGAAATATAGTATATGTCGGAAACAAACCGCCGATGAGCTACGTGATTGCCGTTGTAACGGAATTCGAGCAGGGAGCGAAAAACGTCGTACTGAAAGCCCGCGGAAAAGCCATTTCAAGGGCTGTTGATGCCGCCGAAATCGTGAAGAACAAGTTTCTGCCGGATGCCAGCGTAACCGATATATCCATAGGCACCGAGGAAATAGAATCCGAGGAAGGCAAGAGAAACGTTTCTTCCATAGAAATAACCCTCGTGAAATAATCGTGGCACTGAAAAAACCTGCGAGAGTTGCTCTACCCCTCATTTTTCTATAAAGTTTAATATTTGTTGATGTTATATCAATGTGAAAGAGGGGTCGGAAATAGGCATTGCAGCATCCCATATATTAAAGGCATTCATCTTTGTTATGGGGGCATGGTCCGCATACAAACATGACTGGCAGTGGGCTTTTGGCTGTTTCTTTGCCTTCCTGCTTGCAATGAGCCCTCTGTTCGTGGAGAAGAGCTATCACATCTCACTTCCGTGGATAATGGAATTGCTGGTAGCAGTGGCTCTGTCCATACATGTATGGGGAGGTGTTCTCCACCTTTATTCGGTTCCCTACTATGACAAAATAGCCCATTTCTCGGTTTCCGCAATCGTGGCATTTTTTGCGCTGACGGTTGTATACCTGCTTGACGTGTACTGGGAAGGGCTGCATATGGACATGTTCATGGTCGGCTTCTTCATCTCGATTTTTACAATGGCAATGGGCGTTATCTGGGAACTGGGAGAGTTTGCCTCCGACCAGATTTTCTCCCGCGGGATTCCCGTTGCCCAGATTAGTTTGCATAACACCATGACGGACTTGATTGCGGACACGGCAGCAGGAATCATAGTGGGCGTTCTGGGAACCATTGGCATAAGAAGCGGGGAATTCAGGGAAATGATATATCCCCTGGACAGAGAGGCAAGGAAGGTGGGATACCGGGATTTTCTGAAATCGAAGGAAAGGGCAATGTATGCACTGGAAAAGGCAATGAAAAACGGCGAGGTGGACGAAAAAGCCCTGCCGATAATAGAGAAACTGAATGGGGTGGAGGAATTCTTCACCACGAGCAGCTGCTCCGGGAGAATAGTCATTCTGGAAGTGCCCTCCCTGGGAAAAAAAGTCGATGCGAGATTTCTCGGAAAATGGGACGGAGAGGTAACAGTTGATGATATCGTGGATGCCATAGAAAATGCGAAGAAGGGAGAGATATGGATGCTCGCCCAGCCCCCCATATTTCACGTTTCGGCTGCGAACATGAAGAAGGCATCGGAGCTTCTGAGGATTGCAAAACAGAGCGGATTCAAGGACTCGGGAATAAAGCATGCGGGAAAAAGGATTTTAATTGAGATAAAGAGCACGGAGGAGATGGACGTACCGGTGGGAATGGACGGGAAGATGATGTGCAGCAACGAATACCTATCGCTGATTGTATCGGTTGCAAACGAGATAATTGAAAGAGCGGAAAAGAAACTGGAGGGGTTGGAGGAGAACATAGACAGAAGATTCGTATGATGCACCATCACCAACTTTTATTAACACCATTTCCATATATGAATGATGAATTTCAGGGGGAGAGACATAGTTTCCATAAA
>CAZOAF010000070.1:0-6040 GCA_964577775.1 uncultured Thermoplasmatales archaeon
GCGCTCCGCGTTCATCCATTCCAGAAATTCGCCCGTGCCATACTTTCCATCATCATTGAAAGCGGGACTCTCTATCATCGTGTGGTACCATTTGTCGAACAACTCCATCATCTTCTTCGGGTCTGCAACCTTTATGTCCCTGCTTCCCCTTACCGCTATTGCCTTGAGATTCTTCGAGCCCATCACCGCGCCCAGCCCTCCCCGTCCGGCCTGCCGCTCATCAGAATCTATGACCGCATATCTGACCTTTCTCTCGCCGCCGGGCCCGATGGACGCGACGATTACGTCGCCCTCGTCCTTCTTTATTTCCTCAGCCGTTTCTCTGGTGGACTTTCCCCACAGATGGGATGCTGACTTCACCATGACCTCGTCGTTGTCTATGAGAAGGTACGACGGCTCCTCTGCAATCCCCGTGATGATGAGGGCATCGTACCCCGCCTGCTTGAGTGCAAACCCTATCCTGCCGCCCATGACGCCCTCGCCCCACCCTCCTGTCAGAGGGGATTTCGCGTAAAATCCGGTCTTTCCCGCAGTCGGGACGACCGTACCCACAAGCGTGCCGGGAACCATGACGAGCACGTTGTCCTTTCCGAGAGCATCTGCATCTCCCGGCACGAGTTTGTTCAGAAAGTAAGCACCGAATCCGTCCCCACCGAGATACTTCAGGGCGAAACTGTCGCCCATCTTCTGCCTCTTCCCCTCCTTCTTGGAGAGGTCGACGGTCAGGATTTTACCGGCATAACAGCTATTCTCTATCATATTTCCTCCTCCACGAGTTCAAGCGCCCCCTGAGAGCAGTATTTCACGCACATGGGGTCGCCGCCGCACAAATCGCACTTGTACGCTTTCTTTTCGAAAATCCAAACGGCATTTATGGGACATGCCTTCTCGCACAGACGGCAGCCCGTACATTTGTCGTAGTCCACGTACACCCTTCCGTCCTTCTTCTTCATCGCATCGAATTTGCATGCATCTATGCATTCGAAATTGCAGTCCTTTCCGTGTGTGCACAGGTGGGGTATATCCTCCGTAACGCTTTTTCTCTCCACACGTATTCCGGATTTGCTCTCGTTCACCACATCCCAGTGATACATGGAACAAACGACCTCGCAAGTCATGCACCCGGAACACTTCTCGGGAATCGCCTTGACAAACATCTTCTTCCTGTCATGAATGAAAAATCGTTTAAAAATGTTTATGATGGAAGCACGAGCGCGAGAATCAGGAACGGAAGCCCTATCTTCGTGATGAGAATGCTCTCGTTCCTCACCTTCGGACTCCATCCGTAATCGTCAAGACGGTAAAACAGCAACCACCCGTACTGCGAGAAGAATGCGAAAAGCGACAGAAACAGAAGGCGCAGCCATACCATTCCCGAAATGTCCCGAAATGCATCCATCGCGTGATGGTAATAGCCTGCCTGAACGTAGAAAGAACCTATGACGAGAAACATCGCACCGAATGCCATCTGTGATTCCGCATGAATCAGTCCCTCCGCGTACATGCATGCCACTGCCCCTATTATGGAGAAAACCATGACGGGCCATCCGGCAATGAGGGTAAGGTATACGGCTATTGAAAGCAGAATCACCAGAGATACCGCGAGAAGAATCTTCAATGTGCGCTTGCTGAACGTTGCCCTCTTCTCTATGTCGTAATGGTACAGGTCATGAATCGTGTGCGAAAGAAGGTAATGGGCAAGAAAACCCCCCACGGAAGTAAGAGCAAGTCCCGTCCAGTATATGTCTCCGAAATCCTTTATCACACCGGTGTCGTATGCAAACACGGCGCCGAGTATGGGAAACAGACCGCCGGTTATAACGGAAGTCAAAATCGTGAACGGGGAGGTTATCCCTTTCTCTTCCAGCGCCATTTATATCGTAACGCCCACTTTCTCTGCCATTCTGTTTGTTATGTAGAGGGGTGCCTCCTCCAGCAGGGGCTTGTATATCGTGTCGGGTATGAGCGGTGAATTCGCAATCTCCTGCGCTTTATTGACATAGGTCACAATTCCCTTGCGGTAAACTTCCTGAAAACTTATCCCTTTCCTGTCGAGCTCCTCCTCGAGAGATATCTCGCCGCTTTTCAGCATGCCTATTATCTCGCCATTAAGGTTTTTCCCGTACGCATTTATGAGCGGCATTATTATTCCCTCCTCCAGCCGCCCCTCCGCAATATCCACCAAATCGTCGGCAAGCTGGTATGCCAGCCCCACGTTTCTCCCGTATTCTGCCATGACGGTACGCACCTCCGCCGGTGCCTGCGCCTCTATGGCGCCCGCCCTGCATGCGGTGGCAAAAAGGGAGGCTGTCTTCATTTCCATCACCTTTATGTATTCCCTTATGAGCGTTTCGGGCGAACTTACGTCCCTGAATATCTTCTCCAGATGCCCGTTCAAATCTATATCCTCTATCTGACCCACAAGTGTTTCATCCCACGTATCCAGAAAAATCAGGGCATTGTCAAGACCGTGCTCGACGGATATCCGGAATGCCTTGCTTATCATTCTGTGCCCCGTGAGTATGGCATTTCCTATGCCGCTCTTCACGTACAGCGCGGGCTTTCCCCTCCGGGTGGTGTCCCCGTCCATTATGTCGTCGTGCACAAGAGACGCCGAGTGTGCAAGTTCTATTCCGAGGGCGCTTTCGAGGGCTTTCCCGTATCTGTCGCTTCCCCCGTTGCATGCCCTGAAAGACAGCATGAGCATTATCGGGCGAAGATGCTTACCGCCTTCGAGTGCGTATATAATGTTCCTGTCTTTTATCTGCCGGCCAATCTCCTGTCCTATTTCCTCCTGAACATGGGTGACAAACTCCTGAAATGTGAGCAGTTTCTCGATGGACATTATAAAGGCTATCGGCATCTAATATAATAATCTAACGCTCACAAAAAAGCTTTAATTTGCCTGCAGTATTGCTTATACATCATGAAAGCCCTAGTGGTTCTGGCAATATCATTTCTCTTTCTCATGCCCGCAAGCGGATACGTGGGCAGGGAGGTTTTCGACAGCGGGAACACACCTGTTTCCCACAATGTGATGGCAGAATTCAATCACACCGTGGAGATAGCACCCGGAAAGGATTTCTACATACATTTTTCCCCCTCCGGTATCGATTGCAGCAATGCCGCCCCGTATGCCGGCAATCTGTCGCAGGCTGCGGTGGCGGCGGTCGCCCGCTCGCCCGTATGGGTTCAGCGAGAGCTTGCCAAACAGTTTCAATACCTGAATGACAGCTACGCTGAATTGCTGCTAAATGCGGAAAAAAGGTATGTGGACGAGATAGCCTTTTCCATAGCATACTCGCCGGTCGGCTCCGCCCCGCCCCCCGACGTGCTGTACGACAACGCCCGCTTCATCTACGAGAATGACAGATACCTGGACTACGTGAAGGTGCTTGACGTGGGCAACGGGAGCAACTACCACTCGACACTTCGGTAC
This sequence comes from uncultured Thermoplasmatales archaeon, assembly GCA_964577775.1. Taxonomy (GTDB): domain Archaea; phylum Thermoplasmatota; class E2; order UBA202; family DSCA01; genus VBQP01. The sequence continues at coordinate 3,440 of CAZOAF010000070.1, forward strand.
AGGGTCATCGAGAACGGAACCGAGATGAATGTTACATGTCCTCCCTCGATATACTACTGGTTTGTCGTGTCCCCCAGGGCTACGATTGAAAATGCCACCTACATCTACGGCAAGTTCTGGAGGGAATACGTGTTCGACCACAACGACATCGGCTATCCGCTGCTGAAGGAGAAGTTATCCGGCATAAAGTACATGTGGGACAGGGAGTCCTACCGCCCCCCCGCCCACCGCACGTGGAATCACAGCATGTCGACCCATCCGACAGCAATAGAGGGGGTGAACTACTGGGTTGGAAAGACCATAACGGGGCTTGCGACAGGCGACCGCCCCGGGCAGCCGAACGTTGTCGCGCACGAGCACAACGGGTTCTGCGGTGAAATCCACGAGCTATCAACAGCAGCCCTGCGCTCCGCCCTCATCCCCGCCGTGCCGATAAATTGCCTCGGCGAGGACCATGTGTGGTGCGAGTTCTGGGAGGAGGGGTGGCACGAGTTCGACGAGTGGTGGGCGGACGGCGGCGGGAGCATTGACAATTTCGACGAGTACCGCTACGGCTGGCACAAAATCATGTCGGCACTTTTTGCGTTGAAGGGGGACAGTTCGATATACGATGTGACGGACCACTATCTCCACGAGGAAGATAGGGGAGCGGTGAAGGTGGTCGTGAGGGACATATTCGGAAATCCGGTGGACGGCGTACGTGTCACCGTCTTCGGTTCGTGGAAGGCAAACGACTTCAAGGACAGAATGTGGGACAAGACGGTGGGGCAGCTATGGGCGAAGATGCCCGACAGCTTCCGTGAAAAGTGGCAGGACAATTACACGAAAATGAGGGAATGGTATCACGAGCATGTGCCGGGTCTCGTGCCCTGGATTGTGCCGAGCATATGGAATTACACGGGGGTGGACGGCGAATGCACTTTCCACCTCGGCACCGGACATTCATTCATGTTCTCTCTCCAGAAGGACGAGATATTTTACTACGAGCCATGGAGCGTGGGGGAAAGCAACGCCCTGCGTTACATGGTGACCATATTCCCGAATGACACGAGAACGAAGACCGTGAGATTCGTCATTCCCGACGGCATGCCCTCGCTCGAGAGATGGCAGGTGACACCGCCTCCCGGTGATGGCGACTACGGATGCAGCGTGGCTTTCAGCACGTCCGCATATCAGGTACAGCGCAACATATGGGACTGGGAAGACGGGGTGGCGAAGACGGATTACGGGAGGGAGGAAGTCTCCTCTGCATTGCGTCTCTTCGTTGTAGACGGCGAGAATTTCGAGAAATACCGGGAGGGACAGGCATTCGAATGCTATGATTATATTTATTCGAAATCGGGCGGTACCTCGTTCAATACGAGCGATGATTGTTACCTTGTCTTCGAAAACACTGCAAAGAGAACGACGGTTGTTGCCAACATATCTGCACTCTTCAAAACAAATGCAGGGGGTGATTACATATCCGTGACAGAGCCGTGGAGCGACGTTTTTGAAAAGCCAACCTTCAACGCAGGCGACGTTGTTGCCCTCAAGGGCGTTTCAACATCCGGCGGGTTGGTCGAGGTGGCGGGAAAAACTTTCGATGTCAGCGGAAACTGGAAGGTTTACTGGAACACGTCCGGACTCGCAGCAGGTGATTACGGGGTGAAGGTTTCATGCGGCGACTTCGAGAAATCCTACACCGTAACGCTTGTCGACGCCTCACCCCCGTCCATCGAGGTTTACAGCCCTTCGGATTGGGAGATATTCGGGGGAGACGTCGCCATCAGCGGAAGGGCACGGGACAACGGGGGCATTGAAAGCGTTGAACTTGACGTGAACGGAGAGCATGTCGCCCTGCCGGAAGATTTCTCATACAATTGGTCACCACCCGGACCGGGAGATTACGAAGTTGCCATCAGTGCCACGGACGTGAACGGATTCGAGACCGTGAAAACGCTGCATATCGTGGTTAACGGTTCGGCGGACAGCCCCTTGATAAACGACGTGTGGTACACCCCGGAAAAACCCGCGAACCAGAGCAACATCGTCGTATATGCCAACATCACCGGATTTTTCTCAATCAAAAAGGTCGAAGTTATTGCAGGCGACAGGACGGAGAAGATGTACCGCTATGCTTCGGACCCCGTTCAGCCCAGACATGACGAGGACCCGCTGAAGAACATGAGTAACTCGCCCGCATACGGGGCGGAGCTGGGTCAGTTCCCGTCCGGAAGCACGGTGAAATTCAAAGTAAGGGCTTGTGACAGCGCGGGCAACGTTGTTCTGTCCGATGAATTCAGGATAAATGTGTCGTGACAACAGATTGGGCAGGGAATATAGAAAATTTTAAATATCACCTTTCCCATTACATTATTAGCAAAATGATAGCAAACTGGGAAAAGGGGCTTTAAAATCATTTTTTTGCCTTTCTCTCCCCCTTTCCCTGCCTCCCATTTCCGCATCTCTTTTATATGATTCAGATATACTTATATACCTCAACGCAGGGGTAGCCAAGTTTGGCCAACGGCGCAGGACTTAAGATCGTATGAGTTAAGGGTTCGATGGGACATCCTGTCTTGAAGAAGTCCGAGGGTTCGAATCCCTCCCCCTGCATTG
>CAZOAF010000071.1:0-6034 GCA_964577775.1 uncultured Thermoplasmatales archaeon
GGGACAAGATTTTATTATTACAAAGAGATTACACATCATGAAAACTCCGGCGATAGTCGTAAATGTTAAAACATACAAGGAGGGAACCGGAAAGCACGCTCTTGAAATTGCAAAGGTCATGGAAAGGGTGAGTGAGGATACCGGAGTGAGCATGATCATTGCCGTTCAGGCTGCGGATATCCGCACGGTTGCTGACAGTGTGAAAATCCCGGTATTTGCCCAGCATATGGATGCAATAAAATATGGAAGTCATACTGGATGGATACTGCCCGAAAGCATAAAGGAGGCGGGCGCCGGCGGGGTTTTGCTGAATCATTCCGAACACCCCATGAACATGAAAGATATTTCCAGGGGTATTCAGATAGCAAGAGAATTGGAGTTGGAGACGATAGTTTGCACGAACAATATCGATGTAACGATGGCTGCGGCCGCGCTTTCGCCCGATTTTGTCGCCATAGAGCCGCCGGAATTGATAGGAGGAGATATATCCGTGACAGAAGCCGAGCCGGACATAATAAGAGGGGCTGTCAGAAAGGTGAAGGAGATAAACCCCGATGTGAAGGTTCTCTGCGGGGCAGGAGTGAAAAGAGGGAAGGATGTGGAGAAAGCAATAGAACTCGGCAGTGCGGGTGTGCTGCTTGCAAGTGGTGTTGTGAAAGTAGATGATAAGGAGGGGGTTCTGAGAGAGATGGCATCGGTTATCGAAAAAAAATGAGACCTTTTGTTATTGTGAATTGTGCCATGTCCATAGACGGGAAAATCGCACTGCCCAGCAGGGTGCAAACCCGGATATCCAACGAGGAGGACATGGTCCGCGTTCACACACTCCGAAACGAATGCGATGCCGTGCTTGTTGGTATAGGAACCGTTCTTGCCGACAATCCAAAACTCACGGTGAAGAAAAAATACGTGGCAAACCCCTCAAATCCCCTCCGGATTGTTCTTGACAGCAAATTCCGGATACCGAGAGATGCAGAAGTCCTCAACAATGACGCACCCACACTTGTTGCAACCACGTGCAGGGAATTCATGGAAGGAAAGACGGAGGTTGTGAAATGCGGGGATGGAACCGTAAACCTCGACTGCCTCATGAATTTGCTCCACGAACGGGGAATAAGAAAATTGCTGGTGGAAGGAGGGGAAACGGTCATATGGGAATTTCTGAGGAAGGGGCTTGTCGACGAATTCTATATCTTCATGGCACCTTTCGTGATAGGCGGCACCACCTCACCGACGGCGGCAGGCGGCCGCGGGGCGGCATCTGCAGATGATGTCATACACATGAAACTGGTTGATGTGAAAAGAGTTGGCGAAGGGCTCCTCATAAAATTCATCCCTTCACTCGCCGGTAACGGTGACAAATAACGTTCTGCTTCTTTCCCTGGCGTCACATTCCACAAAGACGATTTGCTGCCATGTTCCGAGCCGCAGCCCGCCGTCTGCCACGGGAATGGTTACCTCCGGCCCGATAATGCTTGCCCTCACATGACTGTGACCGTTGCCGTCATGCCACATCTCCTCGTGATTGTAATATGCATCCCGCGGGGCAAGTCTTTCCAGGGCTGCCGGCAAATCCTTCATAAGACCGGGTTCATGTTCGATGGTTGTTATCGCCCCAGTAGAACCCGGGCAGAATACATTTGCCATGCCTTCTTTCACGCCGGATCTGGCAACGATATCATGCACCCCCTGCGTGATATCCACTATGTCCATCTCCCTGGTTTTTATCTCGATTCTATCCGCATAAACAACCATGATTTGCAAACAAACGAGAATATAAACAATTTTTCACACCGTGACGGCAAATCTTTAAATCGGATGCATATTCCCAATCATGAAAGTGGGCAGAGAAACATATATTGCAAAAAGTGCCGTGATAATAGGTAATGTTTCCATCGGGAGTAAATGCGGCATATGGGAAAATGCTGTGATAAGGGGCGATCTTAACACCATAGAGATCGGCGACGAGAGCAATGTGCAGGATTGCTGTGTGCTTCACGTTTCTCCGGAAAATCCAATAAAAATAGGCAGAAGGGTTTCGGTCGGCCATGGTGCAATCGTCCACGGCGCAACGGTGGAAGACGACTGCATAATAGGTATAAATTCCACTGTTCTGGACGGCGCCCGCATAGGAAGGGGTTGCATTGTTGCCGCCAATGCCGTTGTCCCGCCGGGAAAGGAAATTCCACCCAACACACTTGTCGCGGGGGTACCTGCCAAGGCAATCAAGCAGGACGAAGGATTGATGAACAGCATAGTTGAAAATGCCGAGATATACATGAATCTGGCAGAGAGATACCTGAAAGAAGAATTTGAGAGGCTAACAGACAGATGAACGGAAAATTTACCTGCGATTCCGTTTATTTGCATTAAATTTGGTACGAGTGCCGGTTCCTTCAGGGTTCGTACCCGAAGGCATCGAACGCAAACTTCCAGTTTTCATATATCATTTCTTTTGTCTTCTCATCAAGTTTGTATTTGCTGGTTTTAATGCCGGATTGTGCAGCAATGTTTTCCCTGAAGGTGCTCTTGTTCTCCCCAAATCCTGTGAGATTCAACACGCCGTATATTCTCTCCAATTCATCCAACGGATGGGCAATAAGGTCTTCATACCTTACCTCCACGAGGTTCCCATCAGGAATAAGATCTCTCTCTTCCAGATATTTTTTATATAACATGGAATAAACATCCAGAATCACCTTTTCCATCTCCTCTCTTTTAATGGGTTTTTGAACGCAATAACGGGGCAATACCTTGACCATAAATTTTACCATCGAAGGAAACAGCGTATATGGATTCCGGTATATGTGGATAAATCGTGCATCCGGGAACATATCCAGCAACAACTTTATCCTGCCTGTATTCGAAGGATTCTTCAATACCAGACGTTTTCCCCCCCAGAAAAACGTCAATTTTTTGAGAAGATAGCCATAGGTATCTTTCCATTCCCTCACCGCTGCCTGCGGAACATCATCCATGCAAATGTACTTGTTGTAAAGCCCCATATTCCTCGGAAAGCACCACCCGTTGTAGTATGCATACGGGGTGAATGCGCCTGTTGCATACTCCTCTTCCTGGGGCAAATCAGCACCCATCGGCACATTATCCATCGGCCTTGTTTCCGGTATGCTTGAGGACACTATGGACTTCAATGTTTTTTCACCAGTCATGAATGCACCGGGAATTACCGAATGAAATGTCGTGCAGTATCCAAAATTTTTGTCCAAGGAAAGAAGATTGTGGAGATATGTAGTGCCGCTTCTCCAGTGCCCCAAAATGAAAACAGGCGGATGGTCTATCGCAGTCTTTCTTATTTTTCCATCAAATTTTATCCGTTCCACAATACGGAAGGGGGAAATTACACCGCTCAACATGACGGCATAAAGAAATCGCGGCATATATCTGGCGGATACCTTGAATTTGTTCTGTGCAAGAAGGCGGAGTAGATTTGTCAGACTTGAACCCGCAAGGGGCTCATAAACCACATCAAAAATATTTTCTTTCACTTCTATATCCTGCATACCAATGGCCATACAACTCGTACGTAAACGAGATTTCCTCTTAAAACTTTTTCTTTATTAACATGCCCCGCGATATTATTTATGCCCGGTCAAAAATATCAATAGTTTCGCGGAATGAAATGAAACTATAAACTTAATAAGTATGTGGATATTCAAATATCAAAGATATAATGAGAATAAGTATGGTGACAGGATTGGATGCCATGAGCCGGCTGATTTCTTTCAATAACGCTGGGGGAATGGGAACACAGGTACCGATTCTTGCCAGAAAGCTCGGGGAGATGGGCTTCGATGTGGGAATTGACGATACAAGAAACTTTGATATTTTACATTTGCACAATCCCATGCCCAATTTCATACCCCTCATAAGAAAAGCAAAGAAAGATGGAAAACCGGTCATCATACACGCCCGCCATATTCCCGAATTGGTGGTAGGCGGTTTTAAGTTCGACAAACTGCTTTACCCCCTGTTCAATAGATACTCGAAATGGCTCTACAACCAGGCAGATGTGGTTGTATGCGCAACCCCGTATGTAAAAAAGTGGATGGAGAATAACGGAATAAAAAGCAGTATAACGGTCATACCAAACGGTGTTGATTTCGAAAAATTTGCCCATGACGAAGAAAAACGCAAAAAATTCAGGGAAAACTATGGAATCAAAGACGAGTTTGTTGTGTTTTCCGTGGGGTTGCTCATCCCCAGAAAAGGCGTCAGAGATTTTATCGAAGTTGCAAAAAAATTCGAGAAAGATGACAATTTCAGATTCTTATGGATTGGTTCCACGGAAAAAGGGCTTGCAAAGACAGACATATCCGACGCCCCGGAAAATGTGGAATTTGTTGGCCATGTTCCTTTCGATGAGATGAACGGTGTGTATTCCGGGGGGGACATATTCTTCTTCCCAACATATGCAGAGAGTTACGGAAATGTTCTCTTTGAGGCGGCTGCATCGGGAAAAATTCTTCTTATACGGGACATTCCGGTATACCGGGAATGGTTTGAGAATGGCGCGAATTGCCTCAAAGGGAAAGGGGTTGAGGAATATTCAATCCACATCAAAAAACTTTCTGAGGATGAGAAGCTGAGAAGAAAATTAAAGGAGGGTGCACTTAAACTGGCGGAAAAACACGATATCAATATAACCGTCGATATGCTATCAGGGTTATACAGGGGTCTGGAAAATGATAGGGGAATCTATTATTGAATTCTTCAGCAATTTTGGCATTGCAGGCATGGTGCTTGCATTGTATTCCATATTTCTGGTGGATAGCATGATATTCCCCGCCCTGCCAGATTTCTTTCTCCTTGTAATATATTCAACAAATCCTGGCACAATCTGGGGGGTCGAGCTGCTCATTGTGGCGGTGCTTGCCAGCTTTTCGGGCAATTCCCTGCTCTACCTTATTGTAAAAAGATATTCACCGCCAAAATTTATCAAAAATTTGATGAGGAAGTACAGTGAAACATTAATTATAAAAGATGAGCGAATTCTGCTCGTCAACCGTATTGCCCCTGTGCTGCCATATACCGGCGCCTTCATTGCTGTAAATCACTGGGATTACTGGAAATCCATCACCTATATTGTTCTCGGGGCAATTCTCAAGTTTGGCTTTCTCATCATGTTATCGGGAACGTTCTACAACCTATTCGAGAGGGGGGTGGCAGAACGCGCAACCTTCCTGCTGATAATCGCAGTCATTCTGGTGAGTCTTATCGCATCCCATGTGGAAAAGAAGAGGTTGAAAGCTGCCCGATAACTATGGGAGTATTTTGAATGAAAAGTGAAATCTCGGGACGGGGAGAACCTGGAAGAGAATGTCCAGCCCGATATTGAAGAAGTGCGAAATTATGGAGATCTCCATGCCGATTCCATCAGGAGGTGATGTGAAATTAAAACCAATATAATTATGTCCCATCACAGATACCTGCCTCTCGGGCTCTATTTCGCATCTGCCACTGAGGGTTATATTATTGTTTCCATCGGAATAATAACCGGACACATAGCCCGGCGACTCCCACAAAAAAATAGCCCTCCAGTAAATCGATGAAAGGTTTGTATCCAGATATGTATGAACATCGCACACCATTCTGAATTGCAATGACATTTCCCTTTCACCCTCACGGGCGATTATTTTTATCTCCGACGGGTAATAAACATCATATTCTTTAACATATACCATATCACCATACTCATAAGATATGTTGGAAAAGGTGATGTATTGTCCATCATCCGATACAAGATAAAAAATGCCAAAAGCAGGCCCCTTGCATACCCACGAGGGTATATTTCCATAGAACATGCTCCAGCCATTATCAAAAGATGCCCATATCCAGTCATAACCGAACATATTATTATCCGAAGAAAAAGCAATGGTGGAGGGTACTGACAATTTATGATGGGACAGCCACCATTTCATCAAATCAATGTATGCGGAAGAAACATTTTTCAAATTTGAAGGGTTTCTAAGGGGATTGCTATACGTCCAGTTCCCCCATACGTGTTCGTAATATC
>CAZOAF010000072.1:0-5995 GCA_964577775.1 uncultured Thermoplasmatales archaeon
TGATATGAAAAACGGTGTATTCACATACTACCAGATGGACGGATGGAATCACTACAACAATTTCGAGGATGATGCGGCGTATGCGGTGCAGGGAATGGAGGACTGGGCGGCAGGATATGCAGGCGTATCAGTTGACCCGTTCTACGTTGACAAATACACTGGAGATATGACGCCATAATCTCCCCCTTTTTCCTTTTTTATTTTCTCGAAAAATCTATATGGCAAGGGATGTTTAGCAAGCATGAAAGTGGTCCTTGCACTCGGGGGTTCAATCATTCCCGTGGAAGAGCCGGAATCAATAATGAACGTCGGGAGTCTGCTGAAAAAATGCGCCGGCAACGTTGAACTCTACATCGTCACGGGAGGGGGCAAAACAGCAAGGAATTACATCAAAACAGCCCGCACCTTCGGGGTGGGAGAGGAATTTCTGGATGAGATAGGCATAGCAGCCACCCGTCTGAATGCAATGCTTCTAAAACCATTTATATGCCCGAGGAAAGACATACCTGAAACAATAGACGAGGCAGCAGGAATGACACCGCCTGTGGTAATGGGCGGCACCACACCAGGGCATTCCACAGATGCTGTAGGCGCTATGCTTGCTTCTGCGGTCAAAGCCGACCGCTTTGTGATTGCCACGGATGTTGACGGAATATACGACTCGGACCCGAAGAAGAACAGGGAGGCAAGAAAGTTCGATTCCATTTCCATAAAAGAACTCAGAAGTATGTCATCCGATGAATGGAAGGAGGCGGGGAAGAGTTCTGCCATAGACGGCATAGCGTGCAGGATAATAGACGAGAACCGTATAAGAACGTACGTGGTCAACGGAAAAGACACCGAATCATTGGAAAATGCTATATACGGAAGGGAGTTTAAAGGCACGATAATAGAGGTATAAAATGGAAAGAATACCGCAACATTCACACTGCCAGATATGTGGCAAGGCAATACCCTACGGGGAGATTGTATGCTCCGACGAATGCAGGGAGAAATACGACCAACTCGTGAAGAAAAGAAAGATGTACATCTACCTGATGTACGGGGCGCTGGCACTGTTGCTCTTCATGTTCGTTCTCATGTACCTTTGAACGGGCTGACGGTAACTTCAACCGCCTTCCCCACCACCCTCTTTTCGAATTTAACATCCAGAAACTTTTCGAGTAGCCACATCTCGGTCTCCGCATGGTTGCTTATGCCCCTGCATCTGAAGGATGATGTTCCGTTTGCCAGTGCCGCATAAGGAAGAATCTGATCAACCGCCCTTATGTCAATGTCCGTACCGGATTCGATTTCCTCCAGCAACGATACGGCAGCTTCCCTGCCCACCTTCTCCGCAGGTTTGCCCCTCTCGCCCAGGCTGTCGGCACCCAGCATCCTGCCGTGCCTATCTTTCGCCCAGAGAACGATGCCCACACCGGGCGATGATGCCACTTCCCTTTTCACATCTATTTTCGCTTCGATTCCCTTTCCCCGCAATTCCTTCTCGGCTGCACTTCTCACACGCTCCGCCACATGTTCCGGCAACGAGGAGAAATTCACCACGCCCCTCACATCGAATTCTTTTTCGTTTCCCGTCCCGAATCCGATGGGAATTATCTCGCCGCACGGATGTATGACAACCTCCACCGCCCCGCCCCCCCGGGGGTAGTACCCCCTTCTTACAAGTTTGCCGTCAATCGAAATACCCATCCTGTCCAGCAGGGGGAGAAATACATTCCGGAAGTAATCCCAGGGAGGAGACCACCTGACATCCGTCCCTCCAGAAACCGAGATTCTTGTATCACGCTCCGCAAAAACGGACGGCAGTATGCATGATTGGAGAACAAGGGTTATGCTTCCCGCGGTCCCGATATCGAAATGGTGGAGTCCCTCCTCGATCTTCCCCGGAAAGAATTCCACCTCCATGGAGCCCTCCTTCAACCCCTCCACCCTGCCGCCGCATATTTCCCTCACCGCTTCGATGGCGGTCATGTGCTGGCGCTTGAGTCCGGGTTTGGGCCTGCCCGCCCTTATGTTCGTTATTCTGACATCACGGGAAGTCAGGGCGGACAATGCAACCGCCATGCGGAGTATCTGCCCGCCGCCCTCGCCGTACGAGCCGTCTATCTCAATCATGCTTCTCCAGATGGTTCAAAAGCAATGAAAGTGCAGCCCTGCATGCCTGCTCCTTGTTTTCATGACGGCTACCATCGAAAAGATGGCGCTCCACCTCCGTTCCCCCCTCGGTGGAAATGGCGATATAAACCAGGCCGACCGGCTTTTCCGCTGTCCCGCCCCCCGGGCCGGCTATGCCTGTCGTGGCTATCCCTATGTCGACGCCTGCCGCACGCCGTATGCCCTCCGCCATCTCCGCCGCCGTCTGCCGGGAGACAGCCCCGTGCTCCATCAATGTCTGCTTGCTGACCCCCAGAAAATTCATCTTCATCTCGTTGCTGTAAGAGATTATGCCACCCTCGTAGTACTCCGAACTGCCCGGAACATTTGTTATCGTATGCCCTATCAGACCGCCGGTGCATGACTCGGCTGTTGCAACCTTCAGATGATGTTTTACAAGCAAGTCGGCTATTCTCTCCTCTTCCATACCGCATAATATGGCAGAAGATTTAAAATATTATGCAGCGGTCACCAGCTTTATGGACAGCACCCCTTTCTTGCCCTGAAGTCCCTTCACGAGCTCGCTTATCTCCTTCATGTCTCCCTTCACGGCGATTATCTCAAGGCACTGATGGCTGTCCATGTGTATATGGAGGGACGCGTTTATGACATGGCCGTACGAATGCTGAACGGACGTGAGGGCTGCATTTATTCCGCGGACGTCATGGTTGTACGTCATGAGCACAACCCCGTTCACTTCCCCCTCTTTGTCAACCCAACGGTTGTTTATGATGTAATCGTGCATTGCAGTTGCTATGGCATTGGAGCGGTTCGGCTGCCCTGTCCTTCTGCATATCTCATCAAATTTATCAAGCACATCCGACGGTATCGAGGCGCTTATCCTCACCTTTCCCATGAAAATATATCCTGCCCCGATAAATAACTTTTAGCATGCCGATAATGATATATATGCCCCTTACATGACATAATTAAACAATAGTTAAAATGGTGGAAGATGAAAGAAAAGGTAGCAGAAGTTATTGAAACCATACGCCCTGCCCTCCAGATGGACGGCGGCGATGTAGAGCTGGTGGACGTGGACGAGGAGAACGGAATCGTCAAGGTCCGCCTTCAGGGAGCATGCCACGGATGTCCCATGGCACAGATGACGCTTCAGATGGGCATAGAAACGGAACTGAAGAACAAAATTCCGGAAGTGACGAAGGTTGTCGCAGTTTAAACCCCCAACATTCCTGCGCTTTTGATGCCCATCAAGTTTACATTCGGCCAGGAACCCGATGCCGTAATGATTTTTTCCGGATTGCCTGACCCCACATGATAAAAGAGGAGTTATCCGGAATTTGCACCTATCGGTTATAGAGGGTTTAAAATCGAAAAAGGTGTTACCTGTAAGAGAAAAACCGAAAGAGATGAATAACCACTTTCGGTTTCATAAGTTATGGTTCACGGTCTCGATGCCAGTGAAAAGAAGAAAAGACATGCAGACCCTTTCTGGTATCAAAAGGAATACAAAAAAAGTGCAAAGCTACTCGGGCTTTCCGTGGGAAAAGTAATCGGTAGCGCAATCAAACGTAAAAAGCGAAAATAAATGCATCTTAAATTCAATACTTGATTATTATCTGTATATCCATCACATTTGTTCCTGTCCGCCCCGTGATTATCAGGTCATTCAGTTTTTTGAAAAAATGATAGGAATCATTGTTTTCGAGATAGGATTCCGCATCCATTCCCGCCGCCTCCGCCCGCCTGATGCTTGTCCCGTCCCCCACCGCCCCGGCGGCATCGCTGTTTCCGTCTATCCCGTCTGTCCCGCACGAAACGATGACAATGCGCTCGTCCTCGATTTCCCTTATCGCACCGAGAACGAGTTCCTGGTTGCGCCCGCCTTCACCGTCCCCGGTGACGGTGACGGTTGTTTCACCCCCGAATATAAGCACTGCCCTGTCCCTCGGAAATAGCTTTGAGTAACGGGCAATATCCCTGCCGGCATCCCTCGCCTCCCCCGACACGGACGTGCTGACGATTTTCTGGTGGTAGCCCCTCCCGGATGCCGCCTCCGCCGCCGCCCTGCATGCAGTGTTGTTGTCCGCAATGATCACGTTCGTGACATTGTCCAGATGTTTCGGCGTTTCATCCGTCCTGCCCTCGATACCCGCGTCTATGGCATCGTCGACCTCCCTGACGGCACCGCGCAGCCCGTACTTCTCCAGCACGCGAGCCGCATCCCTGTAGGTGGTGGTATCGGGCGATGTGGGACCGGAGGCAATGAACTCCACGGGATTCCCCATGACATCCGATATTATCAGCGATAGCATGTGGGCCCTGCTTTCCAGCGCAAGCCGCCCTCCCTTAACGTACGACAGATGTTTCCTCACGGTGTTCAGCTCCTCTATCGTGCACCCTGCCCTCATCAATCTGTCCGTAATTTCCGTCATGCCTTCAATCGAGATGCGGGGCTTGCACAGCAGGGCGGAGCCGCCGCCCGATATGAGAACGATGACAAGGTCGTTCTTCCTCGCCCCCTTCACGATATCCAGCAATCTGTCCGTTGCAGCGAGGTTTTCCTCTGACGGAAGGGGGTGGGAGCCGTAAAAAACTTTTATTGTACCGGATACCATATCGCCTCTGCCCGCCTCCGCCCCGCCGCCGGGCGCTATGACGGCACCCCTCTTTACCGGCAAAACCTCCCCCACAGCCCTTGCCATACCCGTACCTGCCTTTCCGAATCCGATAACATATATGTTTCCGAAATCGTCCAGTTCAAACTTTTTATCCCCTGCGTGAAGTATGCCGTCATCGACGTGCACCGCGGATAACGTGACCCTGTATGCATCGCTCCCCTCCACCGCCTCCGCCAGTATCTCGAGTGCATCTCTACGGGCATCGTGCAGTTCCCCGGAGAATGACGAAAGCAGGGCATCAATATTCTTTATCGGCACACGATTAAAACCGCAATAGATACTTAAATAATTGGAAATCACACGGAGGACATGTCAACAGTGGTGATGGTATATGTTATCATGGCATCCTTGTCATCCGAAAGTCCCGTATTGCCGTCATCGCTTCCGTCGGATGTGCCTGTCTGGAACCTGCCGACATCCCCCGTACCGAGGTAGTAATTTATTTCGAGATAGTAGCCCGACGGGTCACCGGGTGGTTTCGATTGGCTGTTCCCGTTTATGTCAAGCATTTCCTCGCCCAGCATGTCCTTGTCATAAAGTTCAATCCTCACCTTGTGGGAGCGGTCATCGGAAACATTGTAGTAAACACTCCAGTTGACATTATATACTTTATCTATCTCAAGTTCGGCAGGCTCGGACGGCATTTCCCCCGCAAGAACATCGTCAACATAAACCCTGGCAAATATCTGGCCCGTGGGCTTTCTGGGAAAATCCACGAAATCTTTTAGTCTTATGCTGTCTATTCTCACCCATATTCCCGCATCTGCCTTCGGAATCAAATCGAGACCGTCTTCCACCCCGTCGCCATCAGTATCCGGATTCTGTGGGTCTGTGCCGAGCTGGTATTCCTCGAAATTGCTCAGACCGTCACCGTCGGCATCCGTATTTCTGTCGGACGGGTCATCGGGATTCAGATCATTATCCGTCTCCCACGAGTCGGGCATGCCATCCCCGTCCGTATCTTCGGTATGATGATTCTTCGGCACACTTTTGTATATTATGGGCGCCGCGACAATGGAAGCAACGATAAGTATGGCAAGAACAAAAACTGCAATCAATACCCTCGTTCTGGCTTTTTTATCCGGCAAATTCCCGAGCGGCGCACCGCATGCCCTGCATTCGGCGGAATCGTCCGGATTTTCCTCGCCACATATCGGGCACTTGACAACCATGATACCTCACAGGTTAATCCATAC
>CAZOAF010000073.1:0-5957 GCA_964577775.1 uncultured Thermoplasmatales archaeon
GTTATCGAGGTTAAAATTAAAACCGATAAGTAGAGATATTGAACTACAAAATATTGAGGATATTGAAGAGATTATGTCGCCCGCTAAGGAGATATCTTTTATGGCAGGGGGAGAAGAATTCAAGGTAAGCGATAAAGAATTTATGTCTAAGTTAAAAACAAATATAAAAAAGAGAAAGGAAGAATTATCTGAAAAAGGTGATGAATCGTATATAATAAGAGAACTTGGTAATCTTGTCCATATTGGTGAAATTCCTTTCTTGGCTGGAAAAGACGTTTTTATCGAACTGTATGCTGATAGAGTTATTATTGGCGATCCTGGAAGAGGGAACACATATAAGATTAAAATGGAAAATATCTTAGATATAAAAATAAAAACAGAGACTGAAATATCCGAACAGGAAAGACACGTTCTTGCTAGGGCTGTTGCAGGAGGGTTTTTGTTTGGTGGGGTAGGTGCAATTGTTGGTGCTGTTAGTGGAGTGCCAGGAAAACAGACAAAAACAGATCATAACTTTCTGGTTTTAGATTACACCGATAAGGAAGGCAACCAAAAATCATTGATGTTCCTTTGCGTTTCTGATTTAAAACAAATTTTAGAGAGATTAGATATATTTTTACATATACTAAGAAAAAAAGTGATGGAAAATAAATCAGAAGGGAATGAAATTGAGTTATAAATTCAGGTTATTATCTCTCACCCAAGTTAATTAATTTACTAAATACACAAGAATAGAACTTTTTATTATGGATGGGTGCGCCTGCAACATATAAGAGCTATTGGGAAAGACAATGAAGTATATTGCAATAACTTTCCAATTTTCGTAACGCTTTATGCTTTGGTTATAATATAATCGGGGATTACTTTATCATAAATCTCTTTCAAATCATTCTCATCAAGATATGTATAATGTTGATAGATATCCATCTTTAAATAACACCCCTGCCTTATTTAATCATGGTCAGATGTGAGTTCTGTCTGAACTACAACGGCATAAGCTGCATCGAGCCGAGGGGCGTGAAATACAAGCAGCCCATAAGGGATTCTTTCGAGGAAATCGACTGCCCTGCGTATCTGGAGAAGGGCGTGGCGGGACTGGCGGGCAGGGACATGTTCTGACCGTAACCCCATCCTTTCCCCATTTCACCAACCCCACCTCCGACAAAACATTTATAAATACTTTTCTCCTTGATTGTTTACTTTGTCTGTATGACAGGGGGAGGAAGGTATATGAAAAAATGTCCCGAGTGCGGTGGGGAGATGGTACGCCATATGTTCGAAGGCAGGGTGTACTATCTGTGCGACAGATGCAGCAGGGAGCAGATTATCTCAGAGGTTGCTGCACTGAAGTTCTGACTCGCCGTCATTTCTTTGTTGTGCCCCTGACAATCATTACGGGGCAGGGTGCGTGATGCATGACCTTCTCAGATACGCTGCCAACCAGAATTCTGTCGAGGGCTGTCATTCCCTTGCTTCCCATGACTATCAGGTCGCTTTTCCTTGCCACTTTTATGATTTCCTCGTCGGGAATGCCGTCCACCAGTTTCTTCACGACCTTCACCCCTGCCCTGTTACCCATCTTCTCCACCTTGTCAAGTGCGGATAGCGCCTCCTTCTGAAGAAACTTGTCCATGTCGAACGACAGCACATCGTCCGGAAACGGAAGCCGTGAGAGAATGGAGGTGTCACGCACGTAGATTGCCACGACATCCACACCTATGTGCTCCGCAAGAAAAATGGCTTTTTTGGCTGCATATCTCGACTCATCGGAGCCGTCAACAGGTGCTATTATCCTTCTGAATTCCTTTGCCATGAATTCATATCTGGAACGGGAATTTAAACCTTGACTATATATCCGCTTCTTCCCTCAGCGTCTCTGCCAGGTCTGTCTTCTCCCACGTGAACTCCGGCTCGTTCCTTCCGAAGTGTCCGTAGCATGAGGTCTTTCTGTATATCGGTTTCAGAAGGTCGAGCTGCTCTATTATCCCCTTTGGCGAGAATCTGAAGTGCTTCCTGGCAAGTTCGACCATTGCCTCGTTCGTCAACTTCCCCGTCCCGAACGCATCAATCATCACGGAAAGCGGCTCCGTTATCCCTATGACGTAGGAAAGCTGAACCTCGCATTTCTCGCATATGCCGGCGGCAACGAAGTTCTTTGCGACGTATCTCGCCATGTAAGCGGCTGACTTGTCAACCTTCGTGGGGTCCTTTCCGGAGAATGCCCCGCCGCCGTGGCCCACCGCCCCGCCGTACGTGTCCGCTATTATCTTCCTTCCGGTCATGCCGCAGTCCGCCACCGGCCCCCCGCGGACAAATCTTCCGGTATTGTTTATGTAGAATTTCGTATCGTCGCGGAGCCATTCGCTGCAGACGGGGTCTATGACCTTCTCCCTTATGTCCCTCCTCAGCTCCTCGGTATCGACATCGGGGTCATGCTGGGCTGCAACGACAACCGACGTTACGTGGTCCGGCTTTCCGTCTATGTACTGCACCGTTACCTGCGTCTTTCCGTCAGGACGGAGGTATGGCAGGGTTCCGTCCTTACGGACATCTGTCAACCTCCTCGCGAGTTTGTGTGCAAGGACTATGGTGAGGGGCATTAATTCCGGCGTCTCGTTTGTTGCGTAACCCGACATCATCCCCTGGTCCCCCGCTCCCACCTCCTCCCCCTTGTTCACTCCCTGTGCAATGTCAGGGGACTGGCTGTGGATGCTTGTAAGCACGCCCACGGTGTTGTAGTCAAATCCGTATTCGGGCTTGTCGTAGCCCGTATCCCGTATGACCGAGCGGACGATTTCCGGTATGTTCACGTAGGCGGATGTCGTTATTTCCCCGCTTACAATCACGAATCCCATGCCTGCCATCGTTTCACATGCAACCCTCGCATTTTTATCCTGAGATAGAATTTCGTCAAGGACCGCATCGGATATGGCATCGCACACCTTGTCGGGGTGCCCTTCTGTCATGGCTTCCGATGTGAACACAAAATTTCCTCTTTTCATGACTACCGAATGTGCTTGATAAATATTAATCTAATGGTGGCAAAAAGCAAATTATTTTAATACTCCGCAGGATTTTCATGAGAGGATGAAGAAGACCATCAAATGCCCGAGATGCGGGTACAGTATGACCGCAGAGGGCAGCCCCGGTGAGATAAAACACCTCGTATGCCCGAACTGCGGCTCGAAGGGAAGATTCGTATTTCCCGTGAGCGGGGATTTTGGAGTACCCGAAGAGAGGATGCCAAGGCCGTTGGGCGTCACGATTCTTGCGGCATTGCAGATAATAGGGTTGATTTCTGCCATCTTTTCGTTGATGCTGGTTTCGGGGATTTCCGGAAAGTTCGCGAATCTGGTGGAGGAGATTGCAGGTTTCCCGTTGATTGTATTCCTGGCCATATACTCCATGGTGCTCGTGCCCGTATCCATCGTTCTTGCATACGGATTGCTGAAGGGAGAGGAATGGGCTCGTTTGGCATCCGTCTGGCTTCAGATAGCCGCCGTAATATCATCTATTATGAGTTTCAACCTGTTCGGGCTGATAATTCCGCTCATCGTCATCTACTACCTCCGCAGGCCATATGTGAAACGTTATTTCGAATCGGAGAGGAGCATCAGAATCAGCACAAAAGCCGTGATTGCCGCAGTTGTTGTCGTCATGCTTTTGATGAATGGCTATGTTGCATTGATGATAAATCCTCTTCACATTTACACGAGAATCAACAAAGTATCGAATGAGAGATACTACTATGGAATATGGGGAAACGAAACACAGGATATCGAAATCATATTTTACCGTAACGACTCATTCTTCATAGAAAACAGCACTGATTCTTACTGGGGAAAATGGAGTACCGGGAGCTTCCCGTTTATATTGAAATTAAAGTGGGCGGAGGGAACCGGGGAGTACACCGCATTTTTCACAGGCGGCGGTACGACAATAGACTTGGAAAAATCTAAGGGCCCATCCGGATTTTTCAGCTCCATCGAACTCAAAAAGAAGTCGGAAGTGTGAAAATAGTGCAGGGGACGAGATTCGAACTCGCGGACCTCTACAGGACAAGGCCCTCAACCTTGCGCCGTTGGCCAGGCTTGGCTACCCCTGCATATGGTAATAGCGAATTGCAATGGTGTTTAAAAATTTAATCTAATCTTCCTCCCTGCAAAAATAAGGCATAAGGCAGCCGCTAGGGCGGCAAACTCGAATCCGGGCGTACGTTCCTTCTCCTTTATCTCGATGGTTTTCTCCACCGATGCGCTCCTGCCGTCGTTATCAGTTACCGTGAGATTCACCCTGTAGAAACCGTCCTTCTTGTATTCGTGGGTCGGATTCTGCTCGGTGCTCGTGGTGCCGTCACCGAAGTTCCATGAATACGAAACTATGCTGCCATCCGTGTCGTATGACCTGTCGGTGAAATTCACCCCTTTCCCGACCTCCGCATCATCCGGGCTCCATGAGAAGTTTGCAACGGGGGGGAAATTCTCCATTTCGTACTCCACCGTGAAGTAATCCCTGTCCCTCTTCACGGAGCTTTGTCCGACTATTTTTGTGATTACCGAGTAGCCTGTCAGTGCCGCGTTGTTCCCGTCCAGAGCCATGTCCCACGCCTCGTCCTCCAGTCCCCCGTTGTAGCCACCCTCTCCTATCAACTGTCCGTCTTTGTTGTATGCCAGAACCATGAAATCGTAGTCCCTGCTGCTGTCGTTGTACAGTGAGCCTGCGACAAATGCGTTTCCTTTGTTTTCGGCGATGGAATGCCCGACGATGTCATCGTCGTAGTATCTTGCCCATATCTCGTTGCCGTTCACGTCGCATTTGATTACCGATATATTGACGGATGTTGAACGGAGCAGGTATATCGAGTTGCCAGCCGCAACATCCTCTATCAGACCCTCTCCGTAACTTCTGTTCCAGAGCACGTTGCCGTTGCGGTCTATGTCCAGCAGCATGCTTTCGCCGCCGATGCCGCCGGAAACAAGGACAGAATTGTTGCATGCGAATATTCCCTTTCCCGTACCGTCAAGCGTGATGTTCCACTGCATACCTCCGCTCAGATTGTATTTCAGCACCCGCAGGTTCTCCTTTCCGGGCTCCTCCGAGACGCCGAGCACGTATATGCTGTCTCCGTGAGCAGATATACCCGTCACGCTGTTTTCCTTCCCCCACTTCTCTCCCCATATGAGATTTCCGTCAAGGTCGTACCTCGCAATGTAAAAGGTTCTGTCGGTGCATGCCATCACGATTGAGTCGTTGAGAGCTGTTATGGCTATGTTTCTCAGGTTACGGTTCCACATTCCCGCATCTATCTTCTTTTCCCACAGAAATCTGCCGTTTTCCTCGTACTTCACGATTCTGTATTCCTCGGAGGTGCCGAGAGATATGCCGGCAACGAAAATCGAGCCGTTGGCAAAGGCAATGCTTCGTCCCTCGTCAAATCCCGAGGTGTCGTAGGAATGCCCCCATTTCTCGACGAACTGCCCCGACGATGTGCCGGAGGCGATGATAAAAAGGAACAGTAATGCTGCGATAAATTTGTAACCCATGAGGGATAAAACTGCTGTTTCTATTTCAAACTTTTGATTGCCCTGCCGTAGTCATCGCTTTTGAATACCGCCGAGCCCGCGACAATGACATCGGCTCCTGCCTCCTTGACAGCCGCAACGTTTTCCGGGTTTATGCCGCCGTCGACCTGGAGGTAGATGTCCCTGCTGCCGATGATGTCCCTTGCTTCCTCTATCTTGGGGAGCACGGATGACATGAATTTCTGCCCCCCGAATCCGGGATTGACCGTCATCACGAGCAGCATGTCGATATCATCAACAATATCCTTCACGGAGTCAAGGGACGTTGACGGCTTCAGGGCGACACCTGCCCTGCACTTTTTCTTTATGAGGGCTACCGTCTCTTCCAGCCCGTTACATTCTGCATGTACGGTTATAATATCGGCGCCTGCATCT